>NZ_CAWPDB010000120.1:0-35348 GCF_963886625.1 Vibrio sp. V23_P3S9T160 | reverse complement strand
GGCTGGATAAGCCTAGGCAATGACGAACAATATAAAAGACACTATACCTTAATTTGCAATAGCAGCCAAAATAATAAAAACTCACTCGTGACAATTTTAAATTAATATTCAATATATCCTTTGTCAGCTGGCATTTAATTAAAAACATATAAAGGATATAACCATGAATTCACGTAAGTGGAAACACGAACTACCGGCTTCTATACAATCTAGAATTGACTATTTTATCAATGATTTGATTAATGCAAATGCTAACGGAAAACATCTAGTCCTAGGGAAAAGGCCAACAAAAAACGACATAGTGTTACAAAGTAATGATTATTTAAGCTTGGCTGATCATCCATTAATTAAAGCACGGCTGAAAAATGCTATCGATAAAACACATGATAGTGTTTTTATGTCCGCTATTTTTCTACAAGATGAAGAGTCTAAACCTTCATTAGAAACGAAATTTGCAGAATTTGTAGGCTTTGATAGTTGCCTTCTTTCTCAATCAGGATGGAATGCTAATACTGCCTTGTTGCAAGCCGTGTGCGGGCCACAAAGTAACGTCTACATTGATTTTTTTGCTCACATGTCAATGTGGGAAGGTGCTCGTTACGCTAATGCCAATATTCGCCCATTCATGCACAATAATTGTGAACATTTGCAAAAACTGATCGCTCGGCACGGACCAGGTATTATCGTGGTTGATTCGATTTACAGCACTATCGGTACTGTTGCACCTCTCACTGATTTGGTCACCATAGCCAAAGAATGGGGATGCGCTATTTTAGTTGACGAATCCCATTCTCTCGGTACGCATGGTAAGAAAGGTGCAGGGCTTGTCAACGAATTAGGATTAACATCAGAAGTTGACTTTATTACGGCAAGTCTTGCAAAAACGTTCGCGTATCGCGCTGGCGCTATATGGGCGAATAATAATGTGAATCACTGCATCCCTTTTGTCGGCTATCCCGCTATTTTTAGTTCGACTATTTTGCCTTATGAAGTAGAAGCCTTAGAAGCAACGTTGGACATTATTAAATCAGCCGATGCTAAAAGATCTCAGTTGCACCGCAATGCACACACACTACGTCGTGGACTAAATAGTATAGGGCTAAGCGTACGAAGTGAGTCCCAAATCATCGCGCTAGAAACAGGAGATGAGCGAAATACAGAAAAAGTTCGCGATTATTTAGAAGACAACCAAATATTTGGTGCTGTTTTTTGCAGGCCTGCCACTTCAAAGAATAAAAACATTATTCGGCTTTCGTTAAATAGTAATGTCACTGACTCACAAATTGATACCATATTAACCGTGTGTGAAAGGGCCCAAAATGATAGCAGTCTCTATTTCAAGTAAGTCACGCATCGACATACTAAACCAATGGGGCAACCACAAATAAGAGGGATAAGGTAAGGAATAACCCTAGGGTTCACCTAGGGTTATTAAATCCAGTGACTTAATTTTTTTAACAATAGCGTTTTATCCGCTGGTTTTAAAACGTAATCATTCATTCCTGATGTACGGATTTTTTCTATCGTTGAAGGGCTATTGTCACCCGTATGCCCAATAATAGGCACTTTACTGTAAGAAGCGGTGGATGAACGGATAGATAAAGTGGCCGAAATACCATCCATAATCGGCATTTCAATATCCATTAACACCAAGTCAATTGAATTATTGGCCAACATTTGTAATGCTAATTCCCCATCGCTCGCTTGCAGTACTTCATACCCTTGCTTTTCTAGCAGCAGAGCAGTGAAGCTGCGTAAGGAGTGGTTATCATCGACCAACAAAATTCGTTTTTCATAATCATATTGTTTTAACGGGATAACATTTTTATCGGCAATAAGCTCTTCCGTTTCAAAGAGTAGTTCATCAATAATCGCCGCTCCATCCAATAACAATTTGTGCTTTTCAATTGGGTAAATGGTTAAATGACGCTCCATCGTCAGCGCGTAACGCTGATTTTGGTCATATAAATAGCAGACTTTTGCTTGTGTAAAATGCAGTTTAGACTCTAGTTTGGTTGAGTAATCCGGCGTTTCATCCAACGTTTGCAGATCCACAAAGATCAGATCAAATTCAAATTCAAACTCTTCTCGACACAAAGCACTCTCAGGCTCTAAGACATTAAGCTGGAAACCAAGATAGAACGATTTCTCACTGAGATAGCGATTCACTATGCTTGTCTTACCGATATAAAGCAGAGATTTCGCCTTCATGAGATCGAGTTTAATATTAGCAACGGCTTGCGAATCATACTCGGGAAACCTTAAGGTAAACTCCGTCCACTCTCCAAGTTCAGAACGGCAGATAATATCCCCTCCAAAAGCATGCATTACTTTACGGCAAAAGGGTAACCCCAGCCCATAGCTGCCATTTTTACCGAAGGTATAAAAGTCTTTAAAAATATCGTCCAACAAATGAGGTTCAATACCAACACCATTGTCTTTCACTGTAATTTGGTGGCAATTCTCACTTGATTTCAAGGTGATATGGATATTAAACATATCGTTATTTTGATAGTAGAACGCATTCTTGAGTAGATTGTAGAGCACGTATTTTAACAGTGTACTGCTGCCTAAAAAATCAAAGTCATCCACCACCTTAAGAGTCACTGCCTGCCTGTCTTCTGGTCTTTTATAAGAAAAACTGCGCAGTGCCTCTTCTATAACAGGCTTTACAGCATGCTTTTTAAAGGTCGATGTTGAGACCCTATTTTGATCAATCGAGGTTAACAGCAAATCAATGGTTTCATTACCGGAGCGAATGACTTCATCAGCATCTCTTAATAGCCCAGCAATCAGCTCTAAATCTTTAGACGGTAGCGTATAAGATTCTGATTTGGATGCAGTAGGATTGGGCAATACTGAACCCATTACTTCAATTGACGCTTTTAACGCACTTAATGGATTTCTCATTTCATGCGCAATCCCTGCGCCAAAAGACTTGGCAATCGACACCTTCGCTTCATGTTCAATTTGGTTACGAAAATAAAACAGGTTGCCAAAAATGTAAGTAAATAGAAAAATCGGTACATACGGCCATTCCACCATCACTCGCAGTTCCGCGTTCATTACGCCATAAGTCACAAAGTAAGCACATGCTAATGCAATAGCTGCTTGAATCAGCATGACTTTTGTTTCGTGGACTAGGAGAATATGGAGGAAAATAGACGCCATGAACGACATCGCCCAGATCGTTGACCAATCGTTCATCAGCATCATGTAGCCAAAAAAGAATGGCAAACAAAATCCTATTGAAAACAAGTAATAGTAAGGTAAGTAGTGCTGTAAATGTTTCGGCGTTGAATTGCGAAAAATAATCCCCGCAAATAAAATGGCGCAAATCGCCCGTAACTCCATACTTTCATAAGGTTGTGGGAAGAGATAAGTCCACACGTAATAATAAAGGGGAAAACCAATGAACCCCATCCATCCCACAAGGGTGAGGTTCGGCTCAGCGTACTGGTATATTTTTTTTACTACGTCCATGCAACCTTACCAAACTGATACATTCATTTTTATAATCATCATTATGCATAACCTGGTCTTTTAAAACGCCGAAGTGAGTCACACTCGCCACGCTATGCTTATTAATAACTAGCACAAGATAACCTACATTCCCATTCATTATGCAACAAGTCTTATTGAACTGCCGTTGTTTCTCGCCACATCGACATCAATGCGTAAGGCTATTTGCTCTTTCAGCTCGCTCACGTGAGAAATGATGCCGATCGTTCGGCCTCCTTGTTGTAAGTCGACAAGGGTTTGAATCGCCAAGTCCAATGACTCAGGATCTAAACTGCCAAAACCTTCATCGATGAACAGTGTATCCAGTTTAATACCGCCGCTGTATGATTGCACCACATCCGATAACCCCAGCGCTAATGACAACGCCGCCATAAAAGATTCACCACCTGACAAGGTCGCCACATCTCGCCATTTTCCGGTATAGCCATCTTCGACCATCAGATCAAGCCCTGAACCCACATTACCTTTGGCGCGATCTTCTTTACGCTTGAGCAGATAACGCCCCTTACTCATGATCTGCAGCCTCATTGAGGCTTGGATCAGCACATCATCTAACAGCACGCCAAGAACAAAGCGATGTAAACTCACTTTAGCGCCTGTTTTGCCGTTGGCGATATCGCTCAAAGTCCCAAAGACTTGGTACTCTTGCTCTAAGGCTTCATTTTTTATATGTAAAATAGCGATTTTTTCTTTCACACTGGTTAAGGCATCCATTTTAGACCGTAACGTGCTCCATTGATCCAATGCGCTTTGCTGTAACATGGCTACAGCCTCGACCGCGCTTGCATACTCAGCAAGATTGGGCTCACTTTTTTCACTCAGATCACTGGCTAATGTTTGAAGCTGAGCGTTTAACGTCGTACTTCTTTCGTCAAATTGTTTAATCTGCTTTTCAAGCTGCTCGATCTGCTGTGAAGATAAACGTGCCTGTAAATAGTGCTCAGTATCGTCAAACTGGCTCTCAATCAGCGCACTGTGCCACTGCTGCTGTGACTGCGTAAACGCATTTTGCCAATGTATCTGGTGTTCGACCGCCGCCGCCAACGCCGCTTTCGCACCAGAAAAATCGGCGTTCGCTTGGTTGAAGCGCGCTTTGGTTTCCGCATCTAAACGGTTGAGATTAGCCAATTGCAGCTCTAACTGGGTTAAAGATTCGTTCAAATGCAAACTGTCTTGATACAGCTCCGGGATCCCTTGGCTTAATGCAGAAACTTCAGTCTGCTCTTTGGCAACCGTCAGGGTGGCTTGTTCGACTTTATGCTGCTGCGTTTCAGCATTTTGCTTAGCTTGTGCTAACTGCAATTCTAATTTTGTCAATTGTTGAGCTAATTGCTCTGGATTGAGCGATTCAAGATGAGCAATGGAATGCTCAAGATCGCTTTGAGCTTGCTGCAGTTGCACTAAACTTTGCGTATTTCCAGATAATGACTCCCTCAAACTTGCCATCTCTTGCTCAAGCCGTGCGTATTGGGTCGCTCGTTGCTGTTGCTGTTTTAGCGTTTCTTGCTCTGTGGTTAGTTTGTTTTGCTGTATCGCTCTCGCCTGCTGCACTTGCGCCTTAGTCACCGTTTCTCCGGTATAACGCGCTAATTTAGGATGATCGCAACTGCCACACACCGGGCACTCGTCACCTTGCTCCAAGGTTCGGGCCAGCTCGGCGGCTTGGTTAGTGTGCCAAATCAGCTCTAATTTATCAGCTTGCTGCTTCGCGTCCAATGTTGCGCGCTGCGCCAACTCAAACTGCTGCTGACTATAGCTCAGTGCAGCTTGCTCTGTGGCTAAACGCTGTTCAAGCTGCTGCAGCTTTAATAAGCGATCAATCTGCTGTTTGATGGTTTCAAGCTCTAAGCGCTGTCCTTTTAACTCAGCCAACTGTTGGTTGACTCTTTCGCACTCTTGACGCTTAAGCATAATTTGCTGCTCAAACTGCTCAACAGCGGTGTGCAAGTTGTGGCGATTTTGCGTCGCGAGCTCCACTTCACGTAAGGCTTGTTGCAGCGCTTTTTGATGATGCTCCCGTTCAACAAGCTTAGTTTTGATTAGGTTTAAGTCATAAATTTGTTGCATCAGATTCGGCACTATTTTGACTTTTTCTGCCGCGTCTTCTTGAGCCGCTTTGGCTTGTTGCCACTGCTGTTGTGACTGTGTAAGCGCTTGCTCTTTTTCGACTCTTGCTTGGTTGGCCGCTTCTAACTGACGTTGTGACGATTGTAATTCGTAATAGGGTGAATCTAAGCGCGTAGCTTGCAAGGCTTGATGCCTTTGAGCTTTTACCGCATCGATGACTGACGATTGTGCATCGTGATCGGCTTTAAGTTGCACGAGTTGACGCTGCTCTTGAAATTGTTTAGCAAGGGCTTGCGCCGCTTTTTGCTCGCTGCTCGCTGCATCAAACCTTTGCTGGGCATCTAGGTACGCTGCGTGAGCGGCCGTTAATTGGGGTGACAGCTCAGCAATGCACGCTTCAAGGTGTGACTCGCTAGTCGCATTCACGACGTCCAATGCGCCTTTAATTTGGTGATCAAATTCTTCTTTCGCTTTGCGGATCCCCGCCGCTTTCTCAAACAGCGCTCGTTCAATTTGGCTATAAATGTGAGTTTGAAACAACTGACCAAAGATTTGCTCCCGCTCTTTGGAGTTGGCAGTCAGTAATTCACGAAATTTCCCTTGGGGGATGACCATCACTTGGCGAAACTGTTTTACATCTAAACCGATCAATTCCACCATTGCTTTACCGACGGGATTGGGTTTGTTAGCAAGCAATTTCATTTCGCCATCGACCCATTCAAACAAGCTCGCGGCATGGGATTTTTTTGTTGAGCCTTCACCGCGTTTTTTCGGCACTTCTTGGTCGGGCGAGCGATCAACTTGGTAGATTCGCCCGCCAAGCTCGAACTGGTAGCTGATTTCGGTGAGCGTGTGCGGGTCCGCGTAGTCGCAGCGCATTTGATCACCAGTGCGCTCACTGCCTGTCGTTTCACCATACAAAGCGTAGCAAATGGCATCGAGCAGTGAACTTTTGCCCGCTCCGGTTGGACCATTAATCAAAAATAGCGGCGAGGCACCCAAAGCGGTAAAATCCACCACTTCTTTATGAGCAAAGGGGCCAAATGCTTGCAGGGTCAATTGTATTGGACGCATTAGGCTTGGGCTCCCGGCTTTAGTGCTTGAATGACGTCGATCACCGCTTGCTCTTGCGCTGCGGTTAACGCTTCTTGCTTAGCTTCTAAGAAAAAATCGCGGAACATATCCACCTCACCGCGTGCCAAACGTGCACGCCCCATTGCTTGATCAACTCCCACCAACATGCCCGGTTTTTCTAAATGCAGTACGTTGGGGTAGGATTGACGCAGTTTTTCCATCGGGTCCAGTATCGCGTGTTTGTCGGTAAGACGAACCAACAGATAATCGTGGTTGTGTGGGTCTGTTTTACCTTGCTCGATGATCTCCAGCAACTCACCTTCAATAATACGCATGCTATGAGGAGCAGTCAGTGGCACATGCGTGGCGCTGGCAAAACCTTGTTCATCAAATTCAACCAAGGTCGCTCCTTTCTTGTGGTGCTGCTCTGAAAAGCTGTATTTCATTAGAGAGCCAGAGTAACGGATATACTCTTCCCCTTTTTTCTGCGGTTGGTGCAGATGACCGAGTGCAACATAATCAAAAGGTACAAAGTGTTGATGACTGACACGATCAGAGCCGCCAATGGACAAAGGACGTTCAGAGTCAGATTCGATAGCGCCATCAACAAAGCAGTGGCTAATCATAACGTGACGTTGTGACGAATCCCACTGCGATGTAATCTGCTTAATGAGGTATTGATGGGCTTCATCATGGCTGGTTACGGCCTCTCCAAAGTGGTGGCGAACGAGTTCAGGGTCGTTATAAGGCATACCATAAAATGCCACTTCACCAGCAATGGCTGATTTTAGTACCACAGGCTGCATCATCTGTTCAAAATTGCTAATAATGTGCAAGCCCGAGTGTTGCATCTGCTTGGCCGCAAAGCCTAAACGCTTCGCCCCGTCGTGGTTACCGGGGATCATAATTAAGGGGATGGAAAGCTCGTTGCACACGCGGTTGACTATATCATCCATCAATTCAATGGCTGCCGTCGGTGGGACTGAACGATCGTAGATATCTCCGGCGACGATTAAAGCATCCACCCGATTGCACTGCAGATACTCAATCAATTGATTGAGTACTGCGCGCTGATCATCCAATAAAGAAACGTTATGAAATTGTCGACCGAGATGCCAGTCAGAGGTGTGCAGAAACTTCATTCCAACCCTAAAGATAGCGAAAATCAAAGTGCTTCATAATACGCGATTAACCAAGAAAAGCGACGTAAGATCGAGCAAAACAGAGCTTAGGTTACGTGAATTTTCTTGATGACTTTATAAAAATCAAGCTAAAAAGTGACCATCAATGAATACGAACTTTCAGTTTACGAGGCACCAATTCGATCCCAGCTTGATAACGTTTTGCCGAAGCGTTGAGTGCCAACGCGAGTGCGCTGTCGGCAATCAGCTCAAACTGCTGCGGCAACGAGTTGATTTTAATCGGCAAGAAATCAAGTAAACGGTTATCACCAAATGTCGATAACTTCACACGATTCATCAAGCTTGGGTTTTCAAACAGTACATCTAAGATCCCTTCAAGCAGAGTGTAAGAAGTCGCGACGATCGCATCTGGCATACTGTTATTGGCGATCCATTCATTCACCACTCGTTTGCCCTCTTCTCGATTAAAGTGCGCGCCATAACCGATAACACTGTGCACAGTTTTCGCTCTTAACGCGGCTTCAAAACCCAACTGGCGCTCTTGCGAAATATTGAGCTCTGGTAATGCACCGACCAAACCAACGGTTTTAATCTCCGGCGTTAATAGAGAGTGAGTCAATTCAAACGCGGCGTTGAAATCTTCACTGATCACACAGGCGAAAAATTCATCATCTAACGGGCGGTCAATCGCAATAACCGGAGTGCCTGAATGTTGCAACTTGAGATAAAACTCACTGGCGTTAGGAATCGCGCTGGCGACAAATAGCGCATCGATGCGGCGTGAGACCAAGGCATCCACCACCGACATTTCGGTATGCGGGTCATCGTCCGAACAGGCGATGAGAATTTGGTAACCTGCTTGACGAGAGTTCTGCTCTAACAATTTGGCAAGACGCGCGTAACTGGTGTTCTCAAGATCAGGGATGATGAGCCCAAAAGAGCGGCTATTTCCTGCTCGCAAAGCAGAAGCGGCGTGATCGGGACGGTAATTATGGGCATCCACCACCGCCATCACTTTCTGCTGGGTTTTTTCACTAATGCGGTACTTCTGCGCTTTGCCATTGATTACATAACTGGCGGTGGTTTTAGAGACTCCCGCTAACTTCGCTATCTCATCTAGTGTCATATCAACCACTCTTGTTCTGTGCGTCGGATCATAGAACTCATTTTTTGATCCTTGATGAAGTTGAATTATACGCTGAATCGATTCAGTATAAAAGCTGAAAGGATTCAGCAAAATTACAAAATGATAACTAAGGCTACATTTGACCATCACTTCATCGATGTAAAAATCACCAAATGTGAGTGTTATAAAAAATGAGCAGTGCGAGTAAGTTGAACAGCGCCATTTTTCGTCAAAAATAGGTTTGCTGAATTTTTTTGGGAAAAAAGCTGAAACGATTCAGCTTGAATAAATAATATTAATAAACTATCGCTTAGGTGAAATCTATACTTCAAAGTGATAACGAATTAAGCCGTAAGGCAAAGAGGCCAAAATGCTGCAACTCAATTCCAACAATATTACTTTGGGCCAATCACCCACGAACAAGCAAGAGGCGATTCGAGCTATCGCAGCGGATCTAACCAACAAAGGGTTCGTCGAAGCAGGTTATGTCGATGGCATGCTTAACCGTGAAGCTCAGAATTCGACCTTTCTTGGTAATGGTATCGCGATCCCACACGGTACAACCGATACACGTCAACTGGTTAAGCAAACCGGTGTTGCCGTTCATCACTTCCCTAACGGCGTTGACTGGGGTAACAACGCAACCGTTTATGTCGCGATTGGTATTGCCGCGAAATCCGATGAACATTTGGGTATTCTGAAACAACTGACGCAAGTGTTGTCCGCCGATGGCGTTGAAGAGAAACTGAAACAAGCGTCCAGTGCCAATGATGTGATTGCACTCCTCAATGGCGAAGTGCAATTTGAGCCTGATTTTGATGCTTCGTTGATCCAACTGCTTTTCCCTGCCAGTGATATGGTACAGATGAGCGCCGTCGCTGGCGGTTTGCTACGCAATACCGGCTGTGCTGACAATGAATTTGTTGCCGAACTGGTCACGAAAGAGCCAACCCACCTAGGCAAGGGATTGTGGTTAATCAGCAGTGACAAAGCGGTCAAACGCACGGGTATTTCGTTTGTGTCAACCGCCAATGCGTGTGAATACAATCAACTCAACGTCAAAGCCTTGATCGCGATTGCCGCTTGTAATAATGCTCACCAGAACATTCTGAATAAACTCACGCAGCTTGTGCTTCAGCAGCAGCAAGAAACCTTGCTCGATGCGAATGCAGCCCAATTATTGGCTTTCTTCAGCAATGACAATGAGCAAGCTCCGACAAAAGATGAGAGCGCAGCAAGCAAGGTTGCGGTATTCAAAATCAAAAACGCACATGGTCTGCACGCTCGTCCAGGAGCGATGTTGGTGGCCGAAGCGAAGAAATTTGAAGCCAATATCAAAGTATCTAACTTAGATGGCGACGGAAAAACAGCCAATGCGAAAAGCCTGATGAAAGTCATTGCGCTGGGCGTAAAACATGGCCACCAGCTTCAGTTTTCAGCTGAGGGGGCAGACGCCGAGCAAGCATTAGAATCGATCGGTAAAGCGATTGCTTCTGGTCTAGGTGAAGGGTGAGGATTAAGCCATGACAAATAAAGTCGTCACTATCACGCTAAACCCAGCGCTTGATTTAACAGGTAGCTTGGATGTGCTGAATGTTGGCTCAGTGAGCCTAGTCAAACAAGGTTCACTTCACGCCGCAGGTAAAGGGGTTAATGTTGCGAAAGTACTGAGCGATCTCGGTGCAAAGGTGACTGTGACAGGCTTTCTTGGCCGTGATAACCAAGAGTTGTTCTGTCAGCTATTTGATCAGATGGCCGCAATTGATGAGTTTGTTCGTGTTGATGGTGCAACCCGTATTAACGTGAAATTGGTGGAGCAATCGGGCGAAGTGAGCGACATCAATTTCCCCGGAGTTGAAGTGACGCCGCTTGCCATTGAGCAGTTTGAACGCACTCTCGAGAGATTAGCCGCTGATCACGACTATTTTGTGCTCGCTGGCAGCTTGCCACAGGGCATCTCCCCAGCATTATGTGCTTCGTGGATCGAAAAACTGCACTCCATGGGTAAAAAAGTGCTGTTTGATAGCAGTCGTGATGCCCTCAAAGCGGGTCTTGACGCAAAGCCTTGGTTGATTAAACCAAACGATGAAGAGCTTTCTCAGTTTGTGGGGCGTGAACTACACACTCCTGAGCAATGCCAAGCTGCCGCCGCGCAACTGGCCGAAAAAGGCATTGAAAATATCGTGGTGTCGATGGGAGCAAATGGCGTGATGTGGTTGAACCAACATCAATGGCTGCATGCAAAACCACCACGTATGCAGGTCGTTAGCACTGTTGGCGCAGGCGATACTTTAGTCGCTGGCCTTTGCTGGGGACACATGCAGCAGATGGAAAAAACAGAACTGCTTACTTTTGCCACCGCCCTCTCTGCGTTAGCTGTTACGCAAGTCGGCGTGGGTATGTCAAACCGAAAACAACTCGAAACCCTACAACAACAAATCCAATTACAACCCGTTAGCTTAAGCGCTAACTCATAAGGACAGAAGGTCGTAACTATGAAGATTGCTATTATTACCGCATGCCCCAGTGGTGTTGCAAACAGCATCATTGCTGCCGGGCTGCTTGAACAAGCGGCAAAATCGCTCAATTGGACCGCTGTGGTTGAATGCCATTCCAGCATCATTCAAGGCCATACGCTCTCTAGCAGTGAAATCGACAACGCAGATGTGGTGGTTATTGCTCGTAATACACCAATAGATACCACCCGCTTTATCGGCAAAAAAGTGTACCAAAGTGACATTTCAGCCTGCACGTCTGATCCCGTTGCTTTTTTAAACAGCGCGATAAATGCAGCAACTATCCTAACTGAGCAAGAGGCAAAAACGGTGTCTGCGCCAGTCGTAACGCAAGCCGCTAAAAAAATCGTGGCTATCACCGCTTGTCCAACGGGTGTTGCACACACCTTTATGGCGGCAGAAGCGCTAGAAAACCATGCAAAACGCCTTGGCCACCAGATCAAAGTAGAAACACGTGGTTCTGTCGGTGCGAAAAACCAACTCACGGCGCAAGAGATTGCTGATGCGGATTTAGTGATCATTGCGGCCGATATCGAAGTGCCACTCGATCGTTTCAACGGCAAAAAACTGTACAAAACCAGTACAGGTCTTGCACTGAAAAAAACAGAGCAAGAGATCACCAACGCGTTTAACCAAGCGTCTATTTATACGCAATCGTCAGCGTCTAGTAACAATCAAACCGAAGAGAAAAAAGGGGTGTACAAGCACCTGATGACTGGGGTATCTCACATGCTTCCTGTCGTAGTCGCAGGTGGTTTGATCATCGCACTCTCTTTTGTGTTTGGTATTGAAGCGTTTAAAGAGCAAGGCACATTGGCGGCAGCGCTGATGACCATTGGTGGCGGTTCAGCCTTTGCATTAATGATCCCTGTCATGGCGGGTTTTATTGCGTTCTCGATTGCTGACCGTCCGGGGCTTGCTCCTGGTTTGATTGGCGGGATGTTGGCAAGCTCTACCGGAGCCGGTTTTCTTGGCGGTATTGTGGCCGGTTTCATTGCAGGTTACGCCGCTAAATTCATTGCAGATAAAGTCTCCTTACCGCAATCGATGGAAGCGCTAAAACCGATCCTCATCATTCCATTTGTGGCGAGTCTCTTTACTGGCTTGGTGATGATCTACATCGTCGGTGGCCCTGTATCGAGCATCATGGCAGCAATGACTGAGTTCTTAAACAACATGGGCTCAGCCAACGCCGTACTTCTGGGTGTAATCCTAGGCGCGATGATGTGCTTTGACTTAGGCGGGCCGATTAATAAAGCAGCGTATACCTTTGGTGTTGGTCTACTGGCTTCGCAAACTTACGCACCAATGGCCGCCATTATGGCTGCGGGTATGGTGCCAGCGTTAGGTATGGGCCTTGCCACTTTCCTTGCCAGAGACAAATTTGAAGCCGGTGAACGTGAAGCGGGTAAAGCCTCATTTGTACTAGGTTTATGCTTTATCTCTGAAGGGGCAATTCCATTTGCAGCGAAAGATCCAATGCGCGTTATCCCAGCTTGTATGGCAGGCGGCGCGTTAACCGGTGCACTGTCTATGCTGTTTGGTGCGAAATTAATGGCCCCGCACGGCGGCTTATTTGTCCTACTGATCCCAAATGCGATTACACCTGTATTGATGTACCTAATCGCAATTGCGGCCGGTACGGCGCTGACTGGCTTTGGTTACGCATTCCTTAAAAACCGCGCAAAAGCGAGCGAGAGCTCAACCGCGGCAGCAATATAATTTGCATCATTAATATTTAACCATCATGAGTGAGCAGCAGCGCTGCTCACTTTTTCACGCTTTTCCAGGGCTAAAATTCCTTTACACGCACCGCTGACACGCCGCATACTCACCCTCAGTTTAAGTAGCCTCGCGATAGTTATGATCCAATCATTGATGTTTGCCTTCTTGTTTAGCTTATTGAGCCTGTTCTCCTCGCTCAACCTCAATACTACACAAAGCTTTTCGGCGAGTGAGTCTACGACAATCCAGCATGTTCATTTTTCCAGTCATCCATTTTTTGTTGATCGTGATGCAGCGATCTTAACCACAAGGCATGAAACGCCACGAGTCAGTGGGCTTCGGTTAATCTCAGATGACGACGAAGAGACGAGCGCAGAAACTACCCTACTTTTTTACACTCTCAGTACCACTGCGTTTGTCGTCATTTGTTCTCTGTATATAGGTCAATCAACTCACGTTTTTGTGCGTAAAGCACTGCAATTTTCCAACCTGTATTCACGCTTCGCCCACGCTTAACACCTTTTTCAATCGGACCAATTATTACTATTTACTGATTGAGGAAGCTTGTTATGAATACTTTTTTGTCTATTTTCTCTGCCTTATGGCATCAAGATCTGTTTGCGCTACAACAGGTCGATCTGTCGTTACTTTACCTCTGCATTGGGTTGCTTATCTTCGTTGAAAGTGCATTTATTCCAGCCGCGCCGCTGCCTTGCGATAGTGTGATTGTGCTGTGTGGTAGCCTTGCGGCCGTTGGGGTACTCAACCTGTATGCCATTATTGGCGTGCTGGTTTTTGCTGGTTGGCTGGGCAGTGCGATCGCCTTTTATCAAGGCCACCAACTTAAAGAGTGGCGATTAGTCTCAACTTGGCTCAACAAAGTCTCAGAAAAACAGTGGCGCACTACCGATAACTTGATCCAAAGGTATGGGCTACTGGCCATGTTCATGGGACGCTTTCTACCAGTGGTACGTTCTTTGCTGCCTATGGTAATAGGGCTGCGTAATGCAGTAACACCAACACGCTTCCTGCTCGTCTCACCACTGAGCGCGTTGGCGTGGATTCTGTTTTTGGTCGGCTCAGGCTTCGGCATTTCTCTTTTGCCCGATAAGCTTGCCAAAATAGCCAATCATGCGTTGATATTAGCGCCATTAATGACACTGTTGATCGCAATCTCTACGCTAATGGTGGGTTGGTTAATGCGTAAACGTTCACTGCAAAAAGCCCCTCGTATCAGTGAAGAAAGCCAATCATAGCGGCCTTACGCCACGGTTCAAATGGCCGTGGCGTTCGTAATCGTATGAGCATAGCAGCGAGCCACGCTGACAATAGATAAAAAAAGGGCTCAAAAGAGCCCTAAAACAGAATAATTAATTATAAATGTAAAAAGCTTGCGCTCCTTACAAAACGGCTAAAGATGTGTGTATTTGTTACGTGCTCACTAATCCAATATCTCGCAAAACATCCCACTAACATTTCACGCTGGCTCTGCCTGAGTACTTAACCGATATTGAGTCTAACAAGCGCTTCGTATAGATGCTGTATGGATAGCGAGGCTCGATATAAAGATTTTATAAAGTAGCCTAAACCGCAAACTGGTCTGATTCGCCTTCTACCAACCGGTACCCTACCCCTGTTTCTGTAATAATATGTTTAGGTTGGGCTGGATTTTCTTCCACTTTATGACGCAACTGGGCAACATGAATACGAACATAATGATGATGTTCAATGTAGTTACTGCCCCACACTTCTTTTAAAATTTGCTTATGAGTCAAAGCCTTGCCCATATTTCTCACCAAAAGTTTTAAAATATTGTACTCGGTTTTGGTCAGTTTTAACGGTTCACCACTTTTAGTCACTTGCTTAAATGCCAAGTCGACAACGATCTGGCCGAATTGGTAGCAAACCGACTCTTGAGGCTGAGGTTGACTCAGTTGGCGTAACGCGACACGTATTCGCGCTAGCAGTTCTTCACTACCAAATGGTTTAATCAAGTAATCGTTGGCTCCCGCATCAAGTGCTTGAACCTTATCTGATTCCTTATCACGGGCCGAGATGACAATGATTGGCGTCTGCGTCCAACCCCGAAGCTCTTTGGTGAGTGCAATACCTTCCATATCTGGTAAGCCTAAATCCAATAAAATCAGATGCGGATTCCAGTTTGCGACTAAGGCTATCCCTTGCTCTGCTGTTCCAGCCGTTTTGACTTGATACTGATAACCGCTGATCAACACGTTGAGAAAACGTTGAATCGGTGCTTCATCTTCAATGATCAAGATTTTAATTTCACTGTTCATACAGTCCCTTTAAATCGTAAAGTCGGCATGGTATCGCCACGGTAAAACTAACACCTTGGCTTTCACGGTTGCGAGCAACTATCGTACCGTGATGTGCGGTGACGATCACTTGGCATATCGCTAAGCCAAGCCCTGTGCCATCGACTTGGGTATGGTTGAGGCGATAAAAGCGCTCAAAAATTCGGGTTAATTCTTGCTCAGGAATACCGGGGCCATTGTCCGCTACTGTTAAAATAAACGCCTCATCGCGGTATTCTATCTGAATCTCTATCTCACTTCCTTTAGGTGTATATTTGGCTGAATTTTCAATCAGGTTAGAGATAACCTGTTCAATCAATAAACTATCGAGTTCAACCAACATTGGTTCACTTTTTAAATTCACATGATGGTGACGCAATCGTCGAGATAAACGGCTCAGTGCACTGCCAAGCACTTCTTCAGGTTCGACCCAATCCAACTTAGGTACAAGGGCCGCGCTAGTGTAACGCGTGATATCAAGCAGTTTTGTTAAACTACGATTGAGCCGCTCACCTTGCTCAGCGATCGATTTCAATAGCTCATCTTGCACCTCTTGATCCAGCTTCAACCCCGCATCGGTCAACGTCGTTGCCACGCCAATGATCGTCCCTAATGGTGTTTTCAAATCATGAGATACTGATGCTAATAACGTGCTACGCATGGTTTCTAATTGATTAGCCGTTTCCACTTCCGCAAGCGCTTGGTTAGCTTGCGTACGTGCCAGTGACAAACTGAGTAATGAAATGACCCACGGGGTAACTTTGTCCTGTTGATCTTTTTCAACCACTAATACGCCCAATACTGTCTCTCGATCTTTAAGCCAGTGAATGGTGGTGGCCGCAGGTACATGACGGCCATCAAATTCTTCTAGCTGGGCATACGGAAAAGAATCGTTTTTGGCAAGCAGATGCCAGTGAGGGTGAGCAGATAAAATCGCGCTCGGCAAGCTCAGCTCTTTATTAAGAAATTGCACGGTCGCCTGCGCAATTTGCTCACTTGTTCGCAGTGCCGACAAGTGGCAAGCAAGCTGATAATAGGTCTTATGGCGCATCTGGAGGTGCTTATTTTTCTGTATTTGCTTTCTCTGTGACTGTGTTATATTGATCGCGAACATCCCACTGAACACCATCACCGAAAAAGTAATCACATGCTGTGCATTCTTAAAACGGAACGAACTGTAATCCGGCAATAAGAAGTAGTAATACACTATGACGCCCATAATGGTCATGAGGTATGCATTGCGTGGACGAAGTAGTGAAGCACTAACAATGTTGAGCAATAAAAACAGCATTGCCATGTCTGTTTCTAAGATATTTTTTCGGTAAATCACGCCCACAGTAGTAACCAACACATACAGGCATATCAATAAGATGACCCGTTGTGTCTCGTTTACTCGCGCCATGTTTAGCGTCTTAACCATCTTTGTTTCTCGTGATTTTGTCACCTTAGTGACGGAATCATACATCTTCAGACGTAAGTCGCAACGATTGCGATAAACACAAGAGGTTTCCAGAGTAATGAATTGGATTACTGATGCCAATACTGCGGTAGCAAATATAGCCTATCAATTAAGTGAAGTGATTGCCGTATACCCAATAACGCCAAGTACCACCATGGCCGAGTGCTGTGAAGCATGGTCGGCAAAACATCAGCTCAATATCTTAGGGGAGACACCCGAGGTAATTGAGATGCAATCTGAAGCGGGAACCATTGCGGTTGTGCATGGTAGCGCCATGAGCGGTGCATTAGCCACGACCTTTACTTCTTCGCAAGGATTATTATTGATGATCCCCACTTTATATAAATTGGTGGGAGAGCTGACTCCGTGCGTGATCCATGTCGCCGCACGCAGTGTCGCAACCCATGCCCTATCGATTTTTTGCGATCACTCAGATGTAATGTCGATTCGGCAAACGGGCGTTGCAATGTTATGCGCAAGCAACTGTCAGCAAGCACAAGACATGGCGCTGATATCAACCATGGCTTCACTGCGCAGCCGGTTACCGTTTGTCCATTTTTTTGATGGATTTATCACCTCTCATACCTTAACTAATATCGACATGCTGACCACCGAGCAGGTAGCGCAACTTTTCCCCCATCGCGCATTACTTGAATTTCGTCAGCGCGCCTTAACGCCCGATCGACCAACCTTACGTGGAGCAACGGCAGGTCCAGATACTTATTTTCAATGCCGCGAAGCGCAAAACCGCTATCAACAGCATGCACCCGATGTTGTCCAAACCTGTATGAATGAGTTTGTGCAGCTCACTGGACGTGCCTATCACTTAGTAGAGTACTGTGGTCATCCACAAGCTACACGAGTAATCATCGCTCTTGGCTCGGTCAGTGAAACACTCAACCAATACGTTCAAAGCAAACCAGATGAGAGCGTCGGTGTTGTCACCGTTCATCTCTATCGCCCTTTTCCGACTCAAGCATTACTCAACGCCTTGCCTGAATCGGTACAGCAGATCAGTGTGTTGGACCGCACTAAAGAACCCGGAAGTAGCGGTGAACCGCTGTACCTGGATGTGCTTGATGCCATTTACCAAAGTGGCCGACCCATTGAGTTATTCCGAGGCCGTTATGGTTTATCGGGAAAAGCTTTCTTCCCAGAAGATGCACAGCACATTTTCGCGATGATGCGAAATGAGCACGGCCGGAAAAGAGAATTCGTGGTAGGAATCGATGATGACGTCACTCATCTTAGCCTACCCGTTACCTCACAGCCTGAACGAGAAGAAGCGCTGCAAACGGTATTGATGTACGGCTACGGTGGTGATGGTAGCATCTCGGCAGGAAAAAACGTGCTCAAAGCTCTTGGCAAGCAAAACCACTGGTATGTGAATGCTCAGTTCGAGTACGACTCGAAAAAATCACGCAATCTTACGACGACGCACTTGCGACTCTCCGAACAACCGATCCAAACTCCGTACCCGATTCGGCAAGCCAGATTAATTTCGCTCAGTCAATTAGGCCTACTGAAAGACATCGATATCACGCAGCGATTTTGTCAGCGCGCGCTACTATTGATCAACACATCGCTTATAGGGCAAGCACTGTGGGATTCTCTGCCATTTGCATTGCAATCGACGATTCAAGCTAAACAGATCAAAGTGGTGACGATCGATGCCGATAAGTTAAGCACTCAGCATCAACTCAAAAACAAAGCCAGCGTAGCTATGCAAGTAGCGGCGACTTTACTGCTCAGTCCAAGCCAAGAACCTTCTCAACAGCGTGCAACTTTACTGGTTCTGCAAGCGATGTGCAAAACGCAATTACAAGGAAAACCTGACGCACTTATCGAGCGTAACCTCGCGTGCATTGAGGCAGCAGCGCACGAGATAAACGACTCACCTTTCACCATCACCGCACAAACCTCGCAAACATCATTTGCAATCAAAGAGCGCAGCCAACCCGGTTCTTTGGTGGAATGGTTACTCGCTGGGAAAGGGGGAAATTTACCTGTCTCTGCCTACCCTGCTGACGGGATTTGGCCAACCAATACTTCTTCTTTAGAGAAACGAGATATCTCCGAACAATTACCAGTTTGGGATCCGGATCTCTGCACTCAGTGCGGTTACTGTGTCTCGATATGTCCGCACTCAGCAATTCGTGCTCGGGTGTTCGAACCCAACGAAGTACATCAAACATCGACCACGCTTAAAACCATGCCTTATCGCTCTCGTCATCAACAAGATGCGCAATACGCATTGCAAGTATCGCCCGATGACTGCACTGGCTGCCAACTCTGCGCGCAAGTTTGCCCAGCCAAAGATAAGCGCGACCCTGAGCAGAAAGCGTTGACTATGGTCAGTAAGCCGCTTTGTTATGAACAAGAACAGCAGCAGTTTGCCCAGTTTAATGCGCTGCCAATGCAAAACATCCACCATCAGAGTCGTATTGATGTCAAAACCATCCAGCATGTTGAGCCTTATTTCGAATACCCTAATGCTTGCGCTGGGTGTGGTGAAACACCTTATATTCGGATTTTAACCCAATTATTTGGTGACCGACTCTATATTGCTAATGCCACAGGATGCTCTTCCATTTTTGGTGGCAATTTGCCCACAACACCCTATAGCCAAGATGCCCAAGGAAGAGGACCTGCATGGGCCAATAGCCTATTTGAAGATAACGCGGAATTTGGGCTGGGAATGCGATTAGCCGTCAAAGCCTTAGGGGCGCGAGCACAAACGGCCTTTGCTCAACACTCCCTTCACGGCAGCAATGAGTTACTCACTGACGTTGATGAGCGTCGACAACAACTGAGCAAGATAAAATCAAGCTTAACGTCAGACACTCAGCATGCCGAATTAAAGCTATTACTTGATTATTTGATTGAAAAGCAGGTATGGCTGATAGGTGGCGATGGCTGGGCTTATGACATCGGTTTTGGCGGCCTTGACCATGTGTTACGCAGCGGTGAAAACATCAATATCTTAGTACTCGATACTCAATGCTATGCCAACACTGGCGGGCAAAAATCCAAATCAACCCCACAAGGAAAAACAGCCAAACTGTGTAGTTTACCCAACCCAAATCCCGCCAAAGATTTGGTTGCTCTTTACCAAAACCTGCCCGGTATTTATGTGGCAAGAATCGCTTTAGCGGCCAATATGAACCACACGATCAAAACGCTACAAGCGGCTGGGGAACATAAGGGGCCATCATTGGTTGTCGCTTATTCTCCATGCATTGAGCACCATTATGATCTTGCGCAGAGCGCCGAATACACCAAGGCACTGGTTAAGCAAGGTGACTGGCCACTGTATGCAGCGCTTGGCAAAAACGTTGAATAACACACCTTAACCCTGCTAAGAAATAAGCCGTTCCTTGATAAAGAAACGGCTTATTTCTACATGAGTTGATGGTTCTTGCTTTAAGCTCAATGAGTCGGTGCGCTGAACCGCAACACAATGCAATCAAGACATTAAATTTCTCGATAGACGCCCATCTCAATCAAACGATCGGAAGGAATATTAAGCCGCTCTGCCGTACGCAGCGCATGTTTGCTCATTAAGATAAATAACCGCGCTTTGAAATCATGCCATAGGCCCACTTTCTGCGCCTGAATACGCTCAGCAGAGAGCAGAAAAATAGTCTCATTGGGATGTAGATGCAGCCCTTTAAGCGAACAGGAGTGCATCACTTGTTCAATATCTGGTACTTCCTGATAGCCCGTATGGATGATCACTTGCCAAAACGTTTCTGACAACTGCTCGATCTCTGCTCGGCGACAAGGATGCACTTTAGGCTGTGATTCATACTGAAACGTCATCAATATATTACGCTCATGAAGCGTTTTATTGTATTTCAAATTATGCACCAAAGAGCGAGGGACATGATGGCTGACACGCGAAAGGTAGACTGCATTACCTTGAGTACGACGAAATGTTTCCCCTTCAAGAGAAGCAATCATGGCAGAAAGCGACAAATCACTGCCCGACACGTCAAGTAAACGCTGCTTCTGCTGCTGCCAAATAGACATCACAGCAAAGATAAGACCACCTAGCGAAATCGGCAACCAACCACCATCACTCAATTTGGTCGAGGTTGAAGTAAAGAGAAAGGCATCTAGGCTAACAAAAACCGTCCCCAGCAACCAAACATGTGCTCGCGGCCATTGCCAGTAATAACGTGCCACAATCACTATCAGTAACGACGAAATTGCCATGATCGCCGTTACGGCGATGCCATAAGCGGCGGCTAAGTTAGCCGATGATTGGAAACGCATCATCACAAACAGCACAGCGACAAACAGCAACACATTGGCTGCTGGAACATAAATTTGCCCTTGAGAGTGCTCTGACGTATGGGTAATTTTCAGTGGCGGGAGATAACCATAGTTCATTGCTTGACGAGTTAATGAAAAGATCCCTGAAATCACCGCTTGTGAAGCAATCACGGCCGCTAAGGTAGCCAAAATGATCACAGGCCATAGCCACAGATTAGGCACTAAACCAAAAAAGGTTTGACCTGTAACACCTTGAGAAACCAACAGATAAGCCCCTTGCCCAAAATAGTTAAGCAATAAACTGGGTAACACAATCATAAACCAAGCAAGACGGATTGGCTTAATACCAATGTGTCCCATATCGGCATACAAGGCTTCAACGCCAGTCACTGACAGCACGACGACGCCAAGAATGATCAACGTATTTACCCCCTGTTCGGCGATAAAATGAAACGCGTAATAAGGATTGATTGCGACTAATACCTGTGGTTGCTCAATGATAGCGTTAAACCCTAAAACGCCCAACGAGAGAAACCATATAAGCATTACTGGCGCAAAAAATCGCCCAATACGTTCGGTGCCTAATGCTTGAATTGCAAACAGAATCACGATAATTCCTACTGCAATCGGTAGCACGAATGGTGCGAAATCTTGCTCCACCACCGCGATACCTTCCACAGCAGACAGTACTGACATAGCTGGCGTTATTACCGCTTCACCAAAAAAGAACCCGGTGGCTAATAACCCAAGTAATAACACCACAGGCTTTAGTGAATCTGGACAATGCTCTCTAGCAATTGCAGATAAAGTTAAAATACCACCTTCACCATGTTTATGCGCACGAGTGATGAGCATTAAATATTTCACCGAGACGATCAACACAAATGCCCAAAACACCAAAGAGAGGATGCCAAGTACATTCAATGAATTGATCGGTAATGGGTGGTGACTAAAAAACACCTCTTTTAGTGCATATAACGGGCTAGTGCCAATATCGCCATAAACGATACCTACGGCTAATAGTGCAAGCGAAGCGGTACTTTTTTGTGGTTGTTTCATTTCAATATTGCCCTAAATGGGCATCCTATCTAACTATACTCACCTCATAGTAATCAGATAGATTTAAAGAAAATGTATAAAACCAAGGATAGGCATATAAAAAGTATAAAGATTCAATCCCAGATTGAGCAAAATGTAGTAATAGTGGTCAAACTCGTTTCAATCCACATCACTCTGTTAACACTTAAATTATACAATGTAATTAATAACATTCATTGTTACGAAAAAATTGAAACTTCTTTCTCAAAACCTGAGTTGACAGTCACATTCCCCAAAATAATTCAAACCTCATGACGTATATTGCCACCAAATACATGTCGAGGTTGTTATGAAAATATATCGTCTACTATTCGTTAGTTGCTTATTTCTGTTGGGATGTGCTTCAAATCAAGCGTTCATTCCGATCAAAGAAGATCCCTATTGGGCGAGCGCCGAGCTGGCCAATGGCATGAAATACCACATTTATCCCAATCAAAAAGAACCCGTTTCCATCCGCTTGATTGTTCACGCAGCCGCATTTCAAGAAAACAACCAGCAACAGGGCTACGCTCATTTTCTTGAGCATATGGCTTTTAATGGCAGCGCTCATTATGCCGGAAATGATGCGATCAAAACCTTTGAGCAATCAGGTGTCAGTTTTGGCCCTGACATCAATGCTTATACTGCTTATCAAGAAACGGTTTACAAACTGGATTTACCCGATAACCAAGCGGTAGAGCCAGCTCTGGTCTGGTTTAGAGATATTGCCGATGGTATAGAGCTTACTCCCACATCGGTTGAAAATGAAAAACGCGTGATCATGGGCGAGTTTCGTTTTTCACGTAAAGAGGAGAAGAGCTACGCTCAAAACGTTTATGAGCACATGATTGCTAATACTTTATATGCGCAGCATGATCCCTTGGGCACCAAAGAAAGCGTGAACCAAGCGACACCCGAAGGGATTGCCGATTTTTACCGCACTTGGTATCAGCCACAGCTCACCGAAATCGTTATCGCCGGCAATATCACATTAGAACAAGCCACGGCATTGATAGAAAAACACTTCGCGAGCTGGGAAAAAGGCAGCACGCCAATGCCGACTAGGAACCACAGCATTACGGCCAATAATACAGATTTTGTGGGTTACATTGGTGCCAATGACTCACCGAACATTAGCCTATTCATCGACCGTGGCGAGCAAAAAATAGCCAGCCGTGAACAACAAGCCCAGTGGTGGCTCGATGATATCGCCCAGCAACTGATACAACAGCGGTTATCCAGCAATTTTAGTGATGCCAACCTTCCAGCGCTTTGGATTTATTCCCAAACTATCCCGTTTGAAACCCAGCGCTATTCGTTTGCAGAGGTCGGGTTTCCAGTGGACTCAAGAGAAGCATCGCAAAATCTCTTCTTCTCCACACTTGCTGCACTGCGTGATCATGGTGTGAGTGAGCAAGAGTTTCAGGCGATTTTCCGTCAGTATCAAGAGATGCTAGCGAACTTCGATAACAATTGGCAAAAAGCCACCGCGATAGATTTAGTCGAAGAAAAAACGCTGGCGCGCACATTGGATCAACCGATCCAGTCGCATTTAGACCGACGGTCGACGTTAACCGAATTTATCTCGACCACCAACAGTGCCATGCTCGATAAACACCTTCGCAAATTATTGTCTAGCGACTACCAGATCAATATTGGGTTGGATAAAAGTGAAGACAAAGAATCCGTCGTCGCGACACTGCCAACACTAAAAACCCTGTTTGCCCAAAAAGGGCAGCCACCGCTACTACAAGAGGTCAATCAAGCTTTTGTAACACCTACGCAGATAGGTGCCATTTTGTCAGAATCTCAACCTCAAGAGTCGATAGATATCACCACTTGGACGCTAAGTAACGGTGTTGAAGTGTGGTATCGCAGAGACATTAACGCAGGGGAAAAAGTGTATGCCACTTTGGCTAGCCTTGGTGGTAAAGCAAGCTTAGAGCCCAATTTGCGTAAAGCTTCTGAAGTGCTTATTCCTAGTGCCATACGCGGTGGAATTGGTAACTTTAGCGGCTCTCAGTTGGAAAATCATCTGAGAAGACACGGCATCATATTGAATCCCTACATCGACTTTACGTCGCATGGTATCAGCCTTGAATCATCTAAAGATGAGTTAGCCGAAGCGTTTGCTGCCCTTTATACGGCGATGACCGCCATCAACATCGACGACAGCCATCTGCAGTTAACAAAACAAGAGTTTAAGCAAAATCGAGATACTTTTCTTCGCTCACCCATTGGCCAGATGGCGCTCGCCATTAATCGCAATAGTTATCTGCCGGACACCACTCATTGGTTATACGAAGGATCGGACATCAATACGGTGAGTGTTGAACAACTGATGCAAACCCATGATGATCTCTTTAAGAAAAATAGAGGCTTTAAACTCTTTATTACCGCAGACATTAAACCAGCCGAACTGAAACCGCTGTTGCGTACCTATGTGGCGTCATTAACCTTCAGCTCTGCACCTGAGGTCGATTATCGCATTGATTATCGCGCAGACTTTCAGCCTCGAATCGACATGGCGATCAATGACGAAAAAAGCAGTGCCTATCTTGCCAGAGTGATCAGTAACGACCCGGAACACAAATCGGCTACTACTATCTTTATGGATGATATGTTGTGGCGTGTGGCAAACCGCCGCATGGTGAGTCAGGTGCGTGAACAGCTAGGGCTGGATTATGCTCCTAATACCTTTGCGGTTTCAGCCGATAGTGAACCACACAACGATTGGCTATTTAGCGTTGAGATTTCATCCAATGATGTCGACACCGCAGAGCAAGCCATTGATAAGCTGATTGACGGTTTATCCGTCGAAATAACGGAAGAGGAAACGCTCACCGCAGCGAAACAATTGATTGCCGATCTCAAACCACTCACAGACGACCCCAAGCAGGTGAATTGGTTTATTCAACGTTATTCACTGCACGGGTACGGCATCGATGCGTTGTTTAACATAGAGCAAACGGCAAACCGAATCACCGCACAAGAGATGACGTTGAGAGCCAAGCAAATTTTTAATCACCACAACAGACGAACCAAAATTATTATGCGCCCGAAAGCGAAATAACAGCAGTAGAGTCAACCCTAGGATACTCAAACTGCCGCCGCTCTCCTCTTGAGGGGTAACCGTTTGAGTATCAATCAGAACACGTACCCCATTTTGAGTGGCAACATAATATTTAGGCGCCTCTGCCCCTGTAAGAACGCGCTGAATCCAGCTCTGATAATCATAAAGCTCCGTAAATACCGAGGTGATCGGTTGGTTAATATCACCACATAGTGAAGGCCCAAAGCTGGTTAAACCAATTTGAATGTATTGCGAGCCATTAAACCAATAGACAGGCCCACCGGAATCGCCAGAACAGGTGGAGTTTTTATAAGCGCCGCTTACCGCACTATCAAAACAGATCTGCTTTGAGGTCAATGTCGGGCCATAGAAAGCGCTACAGACGGCATTACTAACAAAAGTGAGGGTCGTTTCTTGTAACTGAGTATTTGAACTCGCGACATTACCCGCCACGTAGCCATGACCAATCGCTTTGTAATTATTGCCAGCAGGGTAATCATTATTTAACTGAGTATTGAGTAGCGCAGAATAGTCCGCCACATTGAGCGGTGTTTCGAGCTTGATAATCGCAATGTCATCACGCCAGAGTGCACTGGACGAATTGATGTAAGTACTGGGGTAATAAAAAGCCGCCGCGCGCGATATCTGGATATTCCCGTAGGGGAAATCGGCCACATTATCCAACTGAGGCACTACCACTGTATAAAGCATGGTATCTTTTTTACCGTAAATACAATGAGCTGCCGTCAAAATAAACTGTGAATTGATGATACTCGCCCCACAAAAACTGTTGGTACTATACTGAGCGCTGCTTTGATATAAAAGGCTAGCAAAAGAAGGGTAAGTGGCACTGCTGGTATCCGAACCATTCACAATGTAAGGCTGGAAATCAACCGCATAAGCATTTGCTGATAGCATCGCACTGAACAGTATCCATTTGTACATCCATCACCTCGTCACTCATCTAGAAAGATACGCGTGTATCACTTTCAAGTTTAGCGCCCTAAGTAGAACCTGCTCAAAAAAGGCAATAAAAAAGCGACCTAAACAGGTCGCTCGAAATCAATAAGGGTTCAACGTCTACGAATGAAGGGAATAAACATCAGCAGTAAAGACCACCCGCCGAATGAACCGCCACTGTCAGAAGGTGGGTTTAAATAAGCTTGGCGTTTCGCTTCTGTTGCGACAAATTTTGGTGGTTCAATTCCTGCAACTACGCTATCAATCCACGTCCTATATTTGACAACCTCGGTAAAGATGGAAGTTGGAGCAAAACTAGGATCACCGCAAGTTGTTGGCCCAAAACTTGTTATACCAACTTGGATATTTCGATTGCCATCATACCAAAATAAAGGTCCGCCAGAGTCTCCTTGACAGGTAGCATTCGCTAAGCCAGTAATATTATTTATTGGTGGCACTCCTTTCATGCATAAGTTGTTGGCTGTCGAGACGTTATAAGCATTACAATATTCATTAGGGACATAGGTGAGTGTGGTTTTTAAAAGAGAGGTCGAATTATCAACATTAGAAGCGGTATTACCATGTCCCACAGCAATAAAATTGTTGCTAATATCTCGGTAATCAGAACTCACTGGTAAGTTTAAGTAATCAGCAGATGACACCGTTGTTAGTGGAATTTCTAACTTAAGGATCGCAATATCATCAAATAAGGTGGTGCTGTTATAGGTTGATGGATAATAGATTTCTGCCACTCGTACTTTTTCTAATATATTGTACGGAAAATCTGTTTCAACTTGCAGCTTAGGGACAACCGAGGTAAAAAGCTGCGTTGAGCTACTACCATAAATACAGTGTGCAGCGGTCAATACATATTGGTTATTGAGTAGTGACCCTCCACAATAATTACCATACTTCCCTGTATAACCAATTTGATCAAAAAACAGGCTCGCTATAGAAGGAAACTCCGTCACGCTTGCATCCGTACCGTTTACTATGTAGGGCTGAGCATCAACGGCGAACACATTGCCAGAGACGGCGAGCGAAGATAAAAGTACTACCCATTTGTTCATCATGTCATTCCTTATCACTTTGAACCCAGATAGTACTTAATCCGTTATCGATATGAAACATCTTTAAATGTGCTTTTATTACATTTTATGATGCTTTAGCCGCGATAATAACGCTGAGCCACAAACGGCATTTTCTCAACCACCATAGGCAGCATTTTTCCGCGCACATCAGCAAAAATTTCTGTGCCTATCGTTGATAAATCAGCTCGGATATAGGCCATAGACACGGGCTTTCCGGCCGTCGGTCCCGCTGTACCACTGGTCACTACGCCTATATGCTGGCCATCGGCGTCAAATAGCTCCGTTCCTTCACGTACTGGCGCTTTAGTTAAACCCACTAAACCTACACGTTTACGTGCAACATCTTTACTTTCGATCTGCCCAAGAATGATGTCTGCGCCCGGGAAACCACCCGCACGCTCACCTTCAGCACGACGCACTTTGCTTATCGCCCATAACAAGCTCGCTTCAACTGGCGTTGTGCTGGTATCAAGATCATGCCCGTAAAGGCACAAACCACACTCTAAACGCAGTGAATCGCGCGCGCCCAGACCAATCCATTCCACTTCTTCATAAGAGGTCAGTTTACGCGCCAATGCTTCGGCCTGCTCTGCCGGTACAGAAATTTCATAACCATCTTCACCGGTATAACCGCTTCTGCTGACAATGCATTGAGCACCGTCGATGTCCATTAGCTGAATATCCATAAAGTGCATCGTCATCACTTGTGGTTGCAGGCGAGCTAACACTTCAGCGGCTTTTGGCCCTTGCAGCGCTAACAGCGCGCGATCGTCAATGACTTCGAGCTCAACACCTTGTGGCAAATGTGCTTGTAGATGAGCAATATCTTGTGCTTTACAAGCCGCATTAACCACAACAAACAGATGATCATCAAGGTTAGCAACCATCAAGTCATCCATGATGCCACCTTGTGCATTGGTGAAAAAGGCGTAACGCTGCTTGCCTGCTGGTAAGTCAATAATGTCGACCGGAACCAATGACTCCAATGCTTGCGCAGCATTGGCTCCATGCAAACGAAGTTGGCCCATATGCGAAACATCAAACAAACCAGCCGCCTCGCGAGTATGCAAATGCTCTTTCTTTACCCCTAATGGGTACTGAACGGGCATGTCATAGCCAGCAAATGGCACCATTTTCGCTCCAACTTCGATGTGCAGCGCATGTAAAGGAGTAGTGAGTAGTGTTTGATTTGCATGTTCTTGAGTCATTTTTATCTCCATTTCAGCCGACCCAGCAGGGAATTCACCACCAAATTTTGGCTATTATGTCCAAAGAAGAGGAAACCATGTTTCCAATAGTGAACAAGAATGCGCCCGTTCGGACGGATTAACAAGTTCAAAACAAGATGAATTGTCAAAATTAACAACCCAATCACAATTAAAAGTCGCGAGATGCTTAGCATCGCCTGAGCTAAAAGTGATTAAAAGCACACTACAGAGGGCAAAGCCAACAAATAGCAAACGATTGCTGTCACTATAAGAAACTTCGCGTTTTCACACTCATTTTGCCGTAACCCACAAAATCAATGCATCCTCTTCGCTGACAGAGACCAGCATGTGCCCCATGTTAGCGTCGTAATAAACGCTATCACCTTCCGCCAATCGAACCGGTTCATAAAATTCGCTATAGAACAAAACTTCACCCGTGAGGATCAACAAAAACTCCTCACCATCGTGACGAACCCAGTCACTGTACTCTTCAAATGCACGAGCTCGCACTCGGCTTTTAAACGGCATCATTTTCTTATTAGAGAGCTGCGTGGCGAGCAATTCATGCTCGTAAGTTGGGGTGGGATGCGGCTTTCCCTGACCAATACGAGAAATATCCCTACGACCTGTTGCCACAATTTTCTTTGGTGGCTCAAATAGTTGAGGCATATCTATCTGCAATCCATGAGCGAGTTTTTGCATCGCTTGGTAGGTTGGAGAAATCTGTTCGTTTTCGATTTTACTCAATGTAGATCGAGCTAATCCTGTCCGCTGGCTCGCCTCTTCTAGCGTAATCCCAAGCTTAGAGCGGATCTCTTTAATACGTTGCCCAAGCTTAAGCGGTTCGATCGTTTGTTCACCAGTTTCCTTGGCCAAGGTCAACGATGGGTACTCATCATAAATGTCTTCAGACATGCTTTCCCTCGATTGTTATCTTCCTGATTTCGGCCATCATTGTGGCATAAAGCCAACGCAAGGTTAAAGAGGCTGAACGTAAATAAAGCGTGCTCTTGCTTACAAAAAAAGAAACCATGTTTCCTATAGGAAATTTTTGATTGATTGTTTATAAGTCAAAGAGTATGTTACTGACTTGTTAGATAAAGAGATGCAGTTTACCACTTATTGCGGTTAGGGATTTAACAAGGTTTAAGTGGCTTTTCACCCCGTATTGTTGGGGTTGCAATCCAGTTTAAGGATAACTGACACTCTGCTTTGTTGTCGCCTAACGGCTTAACGATAAGGCAGCCACTAAAAAGGAATGACGGAATGTTTAGCCAATCCGTCGGATTATTGGAAGGTCATCTACCATGAATGCCAACGTGAACAAAAGTTACCCCAACCACTGCCTTGAGAGCTTTTTCTCTACCAACCTTGCTGCCACTGATGATGCTGTCTTTGCGGGTATTCAAGCCGAATACGTGCGCCAAAATGAACAAATTGAGCTGATCGCCTCAGAAAACATCGTTTCAAAAGCCGTTATGCAAGCGCAAGGTACTTGTCTCACCAATAAATATGCAGAAGGCTACCCCGGCCGTCGCTATTACGGTGGTTGCGAACACGTTGATACCGTCGAAACCATTGCGATTGAACGTGCAAAATCCCTATTCCATTGTCAATACGCCAACGTGCAGCCGCATTCAGGCGCACAAGCTAATTGCGCGGTGATGCTGGCTTTACTGCAACCGGGTGACACGATTTTAGGTATGTCTCTGGATGCCGGAGGCCACCTCACTCATGGCGCTCGGCCTGCCCTCTCTGGTAAATGGTTTAATGCTATTCAATATGGTGTCGATAGCACGACCTTAGAAATCAATTATGATGATGTACGCAGCCTCGCGTTAGAGCATCAACCAAAAATGATCATTGCGGGCGGCTCTGCCATTCCTCGCGTAATTGATTTTGCCAAATTCCGAACCATTGCTGATGAAGTGGGCGCGCTCTTAATGGTCGATATGGCGCATATTGCCGGATTAGTCGCCACTGGTGCTCACCCAAGCCCATTGCCGCATGCCCACGTTGTCACGACCACCACACATAAAACCTTGCGCGGCCCACGAGGCGGTATGGTTTTGACCAACAGCGAAGAGATCAGCAAAAAAATTAACTCGGCGGTTTTCCCCGGCCTGCAAGGTGGCCCGTTAATGCACGTAATTGCGGCCAAAGCGGTAGCACTAGGCGAAGCGTTAGGCCCTGAGTTTCATCGTTATATTGATTCGGTGATCGATAACGCAAAAGTTCTCGCCGAAGTATTGCAAACTCGCGGTTGTGACATTGTGACTGGCGGGACTGACACTCATCTCATGCTTGTTGATCTTCGCCCTAAAGGGCTGAAGGGGAATATCGCCGAACAAGCATTAGAACGTGCAGGAATCACATGTAACAAAAATGGCATCCCATTTGATACCGAGAAGCCTATGATTACTTCGGGTATTCGTTTAGGTACGCCAGCTGGAACCAGCCGTGGTTTTGGTCGTGAAGAATTCAAACTCATCGGTGAGTGGATTGGCGATGTTCTCGATGGCCTTGTTGTGAGCCCAGAAGGAAACAGTGATGTTGAGCAACGTGTGCGCAAACAAGTTAAAGCGCTGTGCCAACGCTTCCCACTCTACCAATAGCCTTTTTAAATTAAACACAAGTTCAAATCAATACGATACTTTTTTGGAGATAAAGCAATGGACAATACACTGAAGTTTGCAGATAGCCACGAGTGGGTGCGCGACAACGGTGACGGCACAGTGACCATCGGTATTTCTGAGCATGCGCAAGAGATGCTTGGTGACGTCGTGTTTGTTGACCTACCTGAAGTAGATGCAGAAATTGATGCTGGAGACAGTTTTTCTCTGGTTGAATCGGTCAAAGCCGCTTCAGATATTTACGCACCGATTACAGGTGTCATCGTTGAAATCAACGAAGAGTTAGAAGATAGCCCAGAACTCATCAACGAAGAACCGTATGAAGGTGGCTGGATTGTGAAAGTGAAGATGTCTGATGCTTCTGAACTCGACAATCTAAAAAATGCAGAAGAGTACCAAAACTCTATCGAAGAAGATTAATTAGCCCATCACGGATCAAAGCTGCCCAGTATGGGCGGCTTTTTTTTAAGGTCGCACACGATCTTTGAAAAGGTAAAGGAAATGACTGAATTACTTCACAGCCCACTGCTTAGCCAGTTAAGTACCGAAAATGAGTTTGTTGCACGCCACAACGGACCCAACCCAGCCGATCAACAAAAAATGCTCAACGCGATTAACGCCGAAAGCTTAGCCGCGTTAATCGAACAAACCGTTCCTGCGCAAATTCGTTTAGAAAGCCCAATGTCCCTTGCTGCGCCTAAAAGCGAAGCCGATATGCTCAGCTCGATGAAAGTATTTGCCAATCAAAACCAGATTAAACGCACGTTCATTGGTCAAGGTTACTACAACACCTTCACGCCGAACGTCATTTTGCGTAACGTACTGGAAAATCCGGGCTGGTATACGGCTTACACACCCTACCAGCCAGAAATCTCTCAAGGTCGTTTGGAATCGCTGCTTAACTACCAACAAATGGTGATGGATTTAACAGCAATGGATATTGCCAACGCGTCGCTGCTCGATGAAGCAACGGCCGCTGGCGAAGCAATGACACTGTGTAAACGCGCAGGAAAAAGCAAAAGTAACGTCTTTTTTGTGGCGGACGATGTTCATCCACAAACCATTGAAGTGGTAAAAACTCGCGCTGAATTTATCGGTTTTGAGGTACAAATCGGCGCACTCGACTCATTGCCTGAACAAGATGTGTTTGGCGCGCTGCTGCAATACCCAAGCACCACAGGTGAAGTGCGTGATTTAAGCGACCTGATTGCTAAAGCGCAAGCCAATAAAATCTTGGTCACTGTTGCCACGGATTTACTGGCCAGCACCTTGCTGAAACCAGCAGGTGAAATGGGCGCGGATGTCGTGATTGGCTCGGCTCAACGTTTCGGTGTCCCTATGGGTTATGGCGGCCCACACGCCGCCTTTATGGCCACGCGTGAAGCGCACAAACGCACTATGCCCGGCCGCGTGATCGGAGTGTCGATTGACGCCAAAGGTAACCCAGCACTGCGCATGGCAATGCAAACTCGCGAGCAGCACATTCGCCGCGAAAAAGCGACCTCGAACATCTGTACCGCGCAAGCCCTGCTGGCTAATATGGCCTCGTTTTATGCGGTATATCATGGCGCAGAAGGGTTGCGCACCATTGCGCGCCGTACTCATCATATGACAGCAATTCTAGCGGCAGGCTTAACTCAAGCGGGCTACGAATTGGTGCATAACAGCTTCTTTGACACGATTACCTTAAAGAGTGCCGCTCAAACTCAAGCGCTCTACGCAAAAGCGCAGCAAGCCGGCATCAACTTACGCCGATTTGATGACCAATTGGGCATCAGTTTGGATGAAACCACCACCACCGCTGACCTTGAAACCCTGTTTGCGGTTTTCGATATTAAGCAATCGGTAAGCGCGCTGTCGGCAGAAATTGCCGCCAACGAATTTGCAGCGATTCCAGAACACTGCCGTCGTCAATCTCGCTTCCTAACGCATCCTGTGTTCAACACCTATCACAGCGAAACGCAAATGATGCGTTATTTGAAAAAACTTGAGAATAAAGACTTTTCATTAACTCACGGCATGATTCCGCTTGGCAGTTGCACCATGAAACTGAACGCCGCAGCCGAGATGATCCCTGTCACTTGGCCTGAATTTGGTTCAATCCACCCATTTGCACCGAAAGAGCAAGCCGCAGGTTACGCCGCTCTCGCTAAAGATTTAAAAGAAAAGCTCTGTGAAATCACAGGCTATGATGCTTTCTCGCTACAACCAAATTCCGGTGCTTCTGGCGAATATGCAGGGCTTGTGGCGATTCAGCGCTACCACAAAAGCCGTGGTGAAGGGCACCGTAACGTCTGCTTAATTCCGAGCTCAGCACACGGCACCAACCCAGCAACCGCTTCAATGGTTTCGATGAAAGTAGTGGTCGTGAAATGTGATAATAACGGTAACGTTGATATCGCAGACCTTGCAGACAAAATTGAGAAGCATAAAGAGAACCTCTCTAGCATCATGATCACTTATCCTTCAACGCACGGCGTTTACGAAGAACAAGTTAAAGAAGTGTGTAACATGGTTCACGCCGCGGGCGGCCAAGTTTACCTTGATGGTGCCAACATGAACGCGCAAGTTGGTTTAACCAATCCGGGCTTTATTGGCTCTGATGTTTCTCACCTCAACCTGCACAAAACATTCTGTATTCCTCATGGCGGTGGCGGCCCAGGTATGGGACCGATTGGTGTAAAATCTCACCTAGCACCTTTCCTACCGGGACATATTGAAGGGGGAGTTGAAGGCAGCGATCACGCAGTATCTGCGGCCGATTTAGGCAGCGCTTCTATTTTACCTATCTCATGGGCTTATATTGCCATGATGGGTGCAGAAGGCTTAACTACTGCTACTCAAGTCGCTATTTTAAATGCCAACTACGTGATGGAAAGACTGCGCCCACACTACCCTATTCTTTACCGTGGTAGTAACGGCCGCGTAGCGCACGAATGCATTATTGATATTCGCCCGCTTAAAGAAGCGACCGGTATCAGCGAAGAAGACATTGCTAAACGTTTGATGGATTATGGCTTCCACGCACCGACGATGTCATTCCCTGTTGCTGGCACCTTGATGATTGAACCAACCGAATCGGAAGACTTAGCCGAATTGGATCGTTTCTGCGAGGCAATGATTGCGATTCGCGCCGAAATGGAGAAAGTTCAATCAGGCGAATGGCCATTAGCCGACAACCCGTTAGTGAATGCGCCGCATACACAATCGGATCTCGCAAGTGAAGCATGGGCTCATCCATATTCTCGTGAAACGGCTTGCTTCCCATCCGCTCATACTCAGGCATCAAAATACTGGCCAACCGTGAGCCGCGTCGATAACGTATACGGTGACCGTAACCTTGTCTGCTCATGCCCAAGTATCGATAACTACCAAGAGTAGGTGCTGATGTTGATGGCTCGTCGTCACAGTTTATGATCATCATTTTAGGTTGTGACTGACTTTGTAATCAATATTCAATAATAAAGGCGAACTGAGAAGTTCGCCTTTTTGTTAGGCTGTAAAACGATTTTTGGACAATTGTGAGTTTCGAATCGGCACAAAAATGACGGGTTTCAGATTCGAAAAAGTATGGAATGGCTCTAAACCTGTAGCTAATTTTTATCGGCCACAACAATCCAAACTTTTCTTGAAATTCAGCTCGAAACTAAGCTTTAGCAAATTTCATTATGCAGCCACTCCTTGCTCTTTTGGCGATTCATGTGGCTCACCGCTAACCCCCATCATCATCTTATAATGCGCGCCATGCTCAGACTCTTCAAAAATCTTCTTGAAAACTTTTCTGTAGGTATCAATAACCCCAATATCTTGAGTTACGTACAAATCGTCAATAGCATGGTGAGAGCCATCGTTAACCCACGAAAACAGTGACTGGCAAATCAACCTTTCTTCTCCTTCGAAAAGCTCAATCATGTCATCTTTTTTGATATTCCCTAAGAACGTAAAATAGTTCTCTAATATCTTTCTCATTGTATTTTGAATAGTTAGCGAACAAGGTTCTGGCGCTTTTATCTCCTGCCAGAGTAATTCATACGATGATTTTATTGGATTTGAATTATGCCCAACAATTTTAGAAGTACCAG
>NZ_CAWPDB010000119.1:0-35963 GCF_963886625.1 Vibrio sp. V23_P3S9T160 | reverse complement strand
ACTAACAACGTAAAGGGATCTATTTATGCAATATATGAATACTGCCTGCTACCATATTGATATACAGAAAGGTACTTATTCCGAATTTATAGGACATGCTAGTTCTAAACAAAATTTTCAAGATTTTGCGAAAGAAGCAGTTAAACATACTCAGAACACTAGTAACGCTCAAGAGTTTATTTTTAATAGTGGCTCACTTGTTGAGAAAGAGTTTCTAACCTATCGAGATCATTTACCTCACTGGACTGTAATGTGTGACAAGTTTTCTGCTGAGCTATTGGTAGAACAGCAGGCATCTCAAAGGAGTATTGATCACTTAAACAAGAAGGTTACACCTGGTAGCTTACTGATTATCCACTGTAAACCGAATGCAAATGTCGATTTATTAGTCCTTGTTAAGATGGAACAAGAAGAGTTTGCGAATGTTATTGATTTTGAGCATCAATACGGTTTGCCTACTGAAAAAAAAGCGCTGAATACTGCTTTAATAAGATTTGAAAAAGGATCTTCTACTAGCTTACTTGTATCAAGAACTAACGCATTCTGGGTAAAATTCCTGGATGTATATCCAGTAAGATCTGATAATGTAAATACAGCAAATGCGTTTAACGCTATCGACATTGCACTTAGAAAAGTTAAGCGTGATGGGTTTAAGGCTGATCACTTGGCTCTTCGTAATCATCTGATTACTTATCTAAGAAACAATGAAGGCAAAACGGTTGTGTACGCCGAATTAGTTGAGACAGTATTTGATTCACACAAACCTTTGGATAAGAACTTTCTTGCTAAAGACTTTGCCAATAGCTTAAGGGATTTACCTAATAAGAAGACTGGTAAGCAGGCATTTGACCCACACTTTCAGATAGATATGGAAGATATAAAAGCGAAAAAGCGCACAACATCTATCGGGTTGACGGACAAGATTGAATTAAGTTTGAAAGATGGTATCGAAAACCTAGATGAAACGATTCTGCCTTATGAGGAAAACGGGCGAAAAGGTATCGTTGTTTTCTCTGATGAAGGTTTCGAGTACTTCAAAAAAAGTGAGGATTGAGAGGCATAATGCTAGATAGTGTGAGCAGAATTTGGCAAAAGCCAATAGATACGTGGGAGAGTATGAATGAATCTCTCATGTATTTCTGTGCATCAAGTAAGTTGGATAGCTTAGTTGAGAGCGATGTTGAGTCATTGTCTCAATTTCTTGACTCACACCGAAAACACCAAGATAAGTTTACCCTCAAAATATTCTATGATGTTGGCGAGTCGATAGAGTTTTCGAATCATACATCTATCCCGAAAACCCATGAAAAACTTGAAGACTTACGTCGAGAAATAAGCAGTTTAGAGGGAGATGAACATGTATCTGTGTCTTTATCTATTTCAAAGCAATTACTTGAATCAAAAGATGGTGTACTGGTAGACAATGTTTATTCATTAGATGCACTCTCATCTTACCTGAATAGCCTGACTTTAGCTCAGCTCCATCGTTCTTTTTCTGAGCGTTACTGGAGAAAAGGGGTTAATGGGGTAGCTCTTATTGGGGACTACAGTCGTTCATTGCATACAGACTATTTTTACTTTATTCCAAACGATGAATTTAACATTGAGCTATTTGAGCCTCATTTTAGCCATTATAGAGCAGGTGAAATTCATCGGCTGAGAGGTTCTCTTGGTCATTTTGCAAATGCATCAGAGTGGTTTTTGCTACCTGAAAACTTCAAGATCACAGAAGCATTAGGAGGTGAATTTACTTCAATATGCCTTCTTTTTAATGCCTTACATAATGCTTATTTGATTAGCTTTTTAAGCAACTTTGCGATCATTACTGAGCAAGGTATAGAGTACCGCTTGAAGGGACTAAAAGATATCTCTGGAACCTACGACTTTGATGCATTAAAGCACATAGATGCGAGTGCTTTGTGGGAGTTGTATCAATGGATTTATGAGGGTAATACGGTCGATAAGCTTGGTGTAGCGCGAAATATTATTCCTTTACATGTTGATGACTTGTTGAGTGTTAGTCCACCAGTTTTAACTTCGGCATATTCTAGTTTTATCTTGTCTCAGAAAGACGATGTGAAGAGTTATATCGAGACAACGAAAAAAGTAGCTGAACAGGTTCAAATTACTTCTCAAAAGGCAAGTGAAGTAGCAGAAAAAATAGCAAACTCAATCAAAACAGGCGTTCTTGGTGTTACGACTTTTGCGATATCAACAATACTGTTTCGGATATTTACTAAAGGTAGTGAGCTGAAAACATATACTGAATTATTTACATTCATTGGATCTCCACTTTTTGTTTCAATGATAATGTTTGCCCTAGCTGTATTCTCGGGCTTATTTGGCTTGGCATGGTATGAGTCTAAGCAGGAGCAAGTGCGCTTCAGAGAAATGTATGAGTAATTTAAAAAGACGTATGAATCGGTATTAACTCGAGAGGATATGGATAATCTACTCGAAAATGATGCATATTTTGAGAAGAGTTACCTTTTTATAACAGAAAGAAGAAGTATGTACACCTGGGCGTGGGGAGCAGTACTCTCAGTCTCGATAACTATTTTGGCACTCGCAACTTGTTATGTAGATTAACTCATTGCCAATAAAAAACTTTCTAATTTAAAGAAGCTCACTCATTTCTGGTACACTCTCGGCCTGACTTAGTAAATGTTCACACTCTGTTTGGATGAGTGACACACATAGCTCTATGTGTTCACGTTCCCCATCGTCGATTCCTTGAGCTTCGGTAAGGTCAATCGCTTCCTTCAGAGCATTTTTTATAGCACCAACGGTTTCTACCATTATGGAAGCCATTTTGGTGCCTGAATAACTCAGCAGAGCGCCGAATTCAGCTAAATCATAGCTGGTGATAGGGCGTTTGAAGTTACCTTTCGGCGGATTTTGAAAGTCTTCACTTTCCCAATCTCCAATCGACATTGCAAAATATTGAGGGATGCTGGCGGCACGGCCCTCATCAGCAGACAATTTACCGCTTCGTGAGTTGCGTTTTGCTCCCTCTTGAGCGATTGCTTCTATGTTTACTAAATCATAAAAAGGGGTCAGTTCCAGACCTTTAGGGGTGACGAAGAAACTAATATTTTTACCATGGGCATCGTAGTTTAGCGTTGCTAGATTAAAGAGCATCCATTGGGTGAGCTTTAGGTTAGTGATGACCGTGTCTATGGTTTTGACGCACAGTAGGCATGGGAAAGAAACACCATCACGCATATATACGCCATCACCTTCATCCCCATTCTGACGCTCGTATTTGTAACCTGGAGGTAAGTCAGTCGCCTGACAGCCATCAATCACATGTCTTCGTTGAACGACATCACGAGCTTCAATATAGGCACGATCGAACCGCTCTATGATCAGTGTCCTAGTGTTCCCAATGCGAGTTAACTCAACATTAGCGACGTCCAAACCTGCTAGCTTGGCTAATGTCATGCAAAAGAACTCATTAACAGCAATACACGGTGCTCTACCGCTTTCAAACTTCAGAATGTAGTTCGAACTTAATTTGCCTTCACCAAACCCCCATTCATCACCGCGCTTAAGTAAGTTTAATTTGTTTTGCACACCAGCAACCGAAAGGCGAACCTTACCGTCCCAATATACTAATGGCGCTAGATTTCTCTCTAGTCGTTCTATTAGTTCATCATCAGGTACAGGTCTAAAACTAGTTTCTTGAGGTTCTGATTCTGGAACTCGAAAAGATAATGCGCCAGATGTTTCCGCACCAAGCTTACGAATCAGCCCGAACGTGTTGCTTTTGGAGATAGTAGTGTTTTGTATCATCTCCTCAAAGGCTTCTCCTTCAGGAAGGAGATTTCTGAGGTAGTTCTCAATACTACGTGGCGAAGCCTTATCATCGAAAGGGATGTGTGGCGAAATTGGGAAACCAGTGTGTTTCCATTCATCTTCATAGATGAATGAAAACTCTGTTTCTGTTCCGACAGGAAGAATCAAACGACCAATTTTGGTATTCGTACCGATAAACACGTCTAACTGTTGTAACTTACTCATACCAACCGTCCTCATTGCTTCTCACGCTGTTTTCAGCTTGGTAGGTTATTTGGCTATGTGGACGAACAAATAGGTTTAAATCGATAAGGCGTAACGATAGCCCTAAGATGTCCATGAGGACGAGTACATTGGCAAAGGTGACACTGGTATCGCCTTTTTCTACTTTCATGACTGTTCTACGAGATAAGTTGGCTTTTGAAGCGAGATCATCAATACGCCAGCCTCTATCTGTACGCTTTGAGCGAATGGCGCTCCCCAGCGTTTCCATACTGAACTCGGTATTCAAATCAGGCATAGGTTGTGCCTTTACCATCTTACCTTTTTTCATAAGTGCCTTTTAATGTACTTTTGTCACTATTGGGTTCGTCTTAATATATAAGTTCACTATAACGCACTTTTGTAGTGAATGTATAAGAAATTATCTATAAGTGCAACTTAAGTTACTTATGGTTGGTTTGCGAGTTCAATCCCTCTCTTTGTTCTCTATGAGAGATATTTATCAGCCAGAAGGACACATTTGGCAACAGCGTAGTATTCGGATTAGTATTGGAAGAAGGCAGAGAAGAGTGCGTGATTGGGGCTTACCTGACCCATTACCTGACCCAAAATCGTCAGGTACAAAAAAAAGGTTAGTAAACACTACGCTTACTAACCTTCTGGAATTTGGTGGCCCCTCCCAGACTTGAACTGGGGACCAATCGATTATGAGTCGACTGCTCTAACCACTGAGCTAAGGGGCCAAATTAGGTGTGTGATTATAGGGGATGGAGTTATGAGTGTCTACCCGCAAAATAGGGTAAATGCGCTTAGTTTTTATCCACTTAAACTATGAGATACAAAAAAGGTGAGCACAAGCTCACCTTTTAGATTGGATAGGTTGCGATTACTCGTCTAGGAAGCTGCGCAATGTTTCAGAGCGGCTTGGGTGACGCAGTTTACGCAGTGCTTTCGCTTCAATTTGGCGGATACGCTCACGCGTTACGTCAAACTGCTTACCAACTTCTTCTAGCGTATGGTCTGTATTCATGTCAATACCGAAACGCATACGCAGTACTTTCGCTTCGCGAGGAGTTAGGCCAGCAAGAACGTCACGAGTCGCTGCTCTTAGGCTGGTGGCCGTAGCAGAATCAAGTGGTAGTTCAAGGGTTGTATCCTCGATAAAGTCACCAAGATGCGAATCTTCGTCGTCACCGATAGGTGTCTCCATAGAGATTGGCTCTTTAGCAATTTTCAGTACTTTACGAATTTTATCTTCTGGCATTTGCATGCGTTCTGCCAATTCTTCTGGCAGAGGCTCACGGCCCATCTCTTGCAGCATCTGACGTGAGATTCGATTCAGTTTGTTGATCGTTTCGATCATGTGCACTGGAATACGAATAGTACGTGCTTGGTCTGCAATTGAACGTGTGATAGCTTGGCGAATCCACCAAGTGGCGTAAGTTGAGAACTTATAACCACGGCGGTATTCAAACTTATCTACCGCTTTCATCAGGCCGATATTACCTTCTTGGATAAGATCCAAGAACTGCAGGCCACGGTTGGTGTATTTCTTCGCGATAGAAATAACCAGGCGCAAGTTTGCTTCAACCATCTCTTTTTTCGCTCGACGAGCTTTCGCTTCACCGATAGACATGCGACGGCTGATGTCTTTAATGTTTTGTACATTCAAAGACGTTTCTTCTTCGATCATTTTCAATTTATGAATTGAACGACGAATGTCTTCTTCTTGCTGTCTGATTTTTTCTGCATAAGGTTTTTCTGAAGCGAGTACTTCATCTAACCATGCATCGCTTGATTCATTGCCAGTGAATAAGGCAATGAATGATTTCTTAGGCATTTTACCGTATTCGACCGCAGCTCTCATGATCAGACGTTCTTGAGTACGAACGCGATCCATAGAGGTGCGAAGCTTGTTGACTAGGTAGTCAAATTGCTTTGGCGTGAGTCGGAATTCACGGAAAATATCCAACATCAACTCGGTGGCTTGGGCGGCTTTATTGCTGTCATAGCCATGCTCATTTTTCGCGAGTTGAAGATTTTGATACTTGTTGCGTAGTTCGGTGAATTTTTCTAGCGCAAGCTCAGGGTCGATTCCTGCATCTTCTTCAGAGTCAGTATCTTCGCTGTCGTCATCGTCGTCATCATCAAGATCGTCTTCATCAGCAAGGTCAGCGCTAGCAAGCTCTGAACCGATATGGGTCGCTGTTGGGGCGTTCGTTGCATCTGAGTCAGGATCAACAAAACCTGATATCAGGTCTGTTAAACGAAGTTCTTCAGCAAGAACTTTGTCAAATTGCTCTAAGATGTATGGAATGGTGCCTGGATATTCAGCCACTGCGCGTTGAACTTGGTTAATACCATCTTCAATACGCTTAGCGATATCAATTTCACCTTCGCGAGTCAGCAGTTCTACGGTACCCATTTCGCGCATATACATGCGCACAGGGTCGGTAGTACGACCAATTTCGCTTTCTACACTGGATAATGCAGCGGCTGCAGCTTCGGCAGCATCCTCATCGGTGATTGCGTTGTCATCATTTAGAGCAAGATCATCGGCATCAGGGGCAGTTTCTACCACCTTAATGCCCATGTCATTGATCATCTGAATGATATCTTCTACCTGCTCGGAATCTACGATTTCTGCTGGTAGGTGGTCATTTACTTCGGCGTAGGTCAGATAGCCTTGCTCTTTGCCTTTAATGACAAGTAGTTTTAGCTGTGACTGCGGATTTTGATCCATAGACGGTATCCAACTTCATATCTGGTGAAGGAATTAGTATGCGAAATGCAAACCACATATACTAACAAATTTATTCATTGCTGACTATTTAAACTGGGTTACGCTTTCAAGTCTTTCATTAAGTCTTGAAGCTCCCGTCTCTCTTCGGCTGATAAACCGACGCTTCTTTCTTTTGCCTGCAGGTTTTCAATTTGCTTTTCGATGCATTGAGCCAATATTTTGTCCAATGAATCTAAAAATAGTTCTTCTTGGTTGTCTTCAACAAGTGGAATTTCCCAACTTGCGAGGCGAGACAGAAGGGTCTCGTTTTTATTACCGCGCCAGTGTTCAAGCAATTGGCCTGTAGTAATATTGGGGTACGCTTGACAATTCTCAAGTACCTCAATTAATAAACTTAAACCGGGTATGGGCAAGGATTGAACGCTGGAAATATCAGGCACCATTTCAGCATAGCTTGGATTTTGAATAAGCAAAGCGATCACTTCACGCATCGGTGTGCGTTTGAGCTCTTTGTGTGGCTGTGAGCGGTGTTTGTCTGATTCTGGCAGTGATGGCTTTTTATAAATCCCAGTTTTTTGCCCTAATATTTTGAGCAATTGCGCTTGTAGAGATGTGTCTGGCACTTTATTAATCAGTGGTAGTGCCAGCGCCTCAAGCGCCGCTTTCCCTTCGTTATTACCGACATCAACTTGTGACAGTAGGTTGGTGAATAGGTATTTGGATAGGGGTTCAGCATCTTGCACTAACTGTTCAAAGGCCGCTTTTCCATGGGTTCTGATGTAGCTATCTGGGTCTTCACCGTCAGGTAAAAACAGAAATTTAAGAATATTGCCACTTTTGAGATAACTCAACGCATTTTCCAGTGCGCGCCACGCCGCTTCTCGCCCTGCTCGGTCACCATCATAGCAACAGACCACCGTATTGGTTTGGCGAAAAAGCAGTTGCAGGTGATCGCCAGTAGTTGAGGTTCCTAGCGAAGCAACCGAGTAGTCGATCCCATATTGCGCCAGAGCCACCACATCCATATAACCTTCAACCACTAATATTTGCGGGGGTTCACGATAGGCTTGCATGACATCGTATAGGCCATACAGCTCTTTACCTTTATGGAAAATGGGGGTTTCTGGGGAGTTCAGGTATTTTGGCGTTCCATCACCCGTAACGCGTCCACCAAAGCCGATCACTCGTCCGCGGCGGTCGCGAATGGGAAACATAATACGTCCACGAAAACGATCGTAGCGGTTGCCTTTGTCATTTTCGATCAACATGCCGCCAGTGACGAGCATCTCTTGGCTTTCTTGTTGCTGACCGAAGTTTTTGCGCACTAAATCCCATTCGTCAGCGATATAGCCAATACCAAATTTCTGCACGATTTCGCCAGAAAGACCGCGATCTTTTAGGTACTCGATGGCATGACGATTACCCGGAACTTTGAGTTGGTTGCGGTAAAACTGCGCAATGCTGCCCATTAAGTCATAAAGGGTGCGTTTTTCTTCACTATTGGCTTTAGGGGCTGATGAGAAATGGCCACTAGAGCGTTGCTCTCGGGGAACTTCTAGCCCCACAAAAGAAGCCAATTCTTCGATGGCCTCGACGAATTCAAGGCGTTCATATTCCATCATGAAGTCGATGGCGTTGCCATGCACGCCACAACCAAAGCAGTGATAGAACTGTTTTTCTTGGCTTACACTAAATGAGGGCGTTTTTTCATTATGAAATGGGCAGCAAGCACCGTAGTTCTTACCTTTTTTCTTAAGTTTCACACGTGCGTCTATGATGTCGACAATATCAAGTCGAGCAAGGAGATCATCAATAAAACTGCGAGGGATGTGTCCTGCCATAAAACCTAAAAGAAAAGATTAAAACGAATGATTAGATACAAACAAGCCGTGCGCTCCAGAGGATAGCACGGCTTGATGCAATTTGATGCGGGCATTTAAGCGAGTTTAGTTCGAACTAATCCGCTGACTTTACCCATATCTGCACGCCCTTGAATTTGCGGTTTCAAGACAGCCATCACTTTCCCCATGTCTTGCATGCCAGCAGCAGCGGACTGGGTGATCGCATCATCAATTAATGCGCTCACTTCATCATCGCTCAACGGCTGAGGCATAAATGCCTCAAGGATAGTGATTTCTGCTTGCTCTGCATCTGCGAGATCTTGACGATTGGCAGCTTCATATTGAGCGACAGAGTCGCGACGCTGTTTAACCATTTTTACCATCACAGCAAGAATATCGTCGTCGTTCAGAGTGATCTGCTCGTCGACTTCTCGTTGTTTGATCGCGGATAAGGCTAAACGAATAGTGCCAAGGCGTACTTTATCCTTGGCTTTCATCGCTAATTTTTGCTCTTCTTTGAGGATATCAATTAGAGCCATAACTCTCGTTCCTTAATGGAAAAAGGTTATTAGTACAGGCGAACGCGACGTGCGTTTTCGCGAGCTAGCTTCTTAGCGTGACGCTTTTGAGCTGCTGCTTTAGCGCGTTTGCGAACGGTAGTTGGTTTTTCATAGTGCTCACGACGACGCACTTCAGAAAGGATACCTGCTTTTTCGCAAGAGCGCTTGAAACGACGTAATGCAACATCGAACGGTTCGTTTTCACGTACTTTAACTATTGGCATATGCCTTTCACCTCAGGGGTTATTCGTTAACGCTGATATTTTGAGGCTTAAACCACAAGATTTCTTGTCTGTTTGCTCGGTTATCAGCTTGATCAAAAATGGTGCGGAATTTTAATCCGATCGCAATAGCTTTGTAAAGCACTTTGTCGATTATAGTCTGTACAAAATTTGTTTACGGAGCCAAGGCGGGGTAACATGGCGGCCATTTCCAATTGTTGATGAAAGCGTGCTGAGAAAATTATGCGCATTATTGGTATTGAAACCTCGTGTGACGAGACTGGAATCGCCATTTATGACGAAGAGAAAGGCTTACTTTCTCATCAATTGTATAGCCAAGTAAAACTGCACGCCGATTACGGCGGTGTGGTGCCGGAGCTTGCTTCTAGAGACCATGTTAAAAAGACCATTCCACTGATAAAAGCAGCGATGGCTGAAGCGAATTTGACGCCTGCGGATATTGATGGTGTGGCTTACACCGCCGGTCCTGGTTTAGTGGGTGCGCTGCTTGTTGGTGCGACGATTGGCCGTAGTTTGGCTTATGCGTGGAATGTGCCAGCGGTGCCTGTTCACCATATGGAAGGGCACCTTTTAGCTCCGATGCTTGAAGATAATCCGCCTCCGTTTCCGTTTGTGGCCGTACTGGTTTCCGGTGGTCATTCCATGATGGTAGAGGTGAAAGGGATTGGTGAATATAAGATCCTCGGTGAGTCTATTGATGACGCGGCCGGTGAGGCGTTTGATAAAACCGCGAAGCTGATGGGGCTTGATTATCCCGGGGGGCCATTGTTGGCTCGTTTGGCTGAAAAAGGAACGCCAGGGCGTTTTAAGTTTCCGCGTCCGATGACGGATCGGCCAGGGTTAGACATGAGTTTCTCTGGTTTAAAAACATTTACAGCCAATACGATTGCAGCTAATGAGAATGATGATCAGACCCGAGCGGATATTGCGTACGCCTTTCAAGAGGCGGTGTGTGGCACTTTAGTGATTAAGTGCAAGCGAGCCCTTGAGCAAACAAGCATGAAACGTATTGTTATTGCTGGTGGTGTGAGTGCCAATAAGCAGTTACGTGCTGAGCTTGGCGCACTGGCGAAAAAAATCGGTGGCGAAGTGTATTACCCGCGTACTGAGTTTTGTACCGACAACGGTGCAATGATTGCTTATGCGGGTATGCAGCGTTTAAAAAATGGTGAAACAGTCGATTTAGCGGTGCAGGCAACACCTCGCTGGCCGATTGATCAACTTAAACCCATTATTTAGCGGGTGTCGCAACGGTCTCTTTTTAGAGGCCGTTTTGTTCTTTGGTACTTCCGTTTCTGTGGCGTTCTGTATTGATTTTAATTAGCCATTGCTTACATTCTGCTCTGAGCTGTTATCGCTCATATCAATGCTACAATGCCAACCTACTTTACTAATATTGGATTCACAATGAAGACATTTGTTATTGATGATTGCCAGATGCGTTATTTGGATCAAGGACAAGGTGAAGTGCTTGTTTTCGGTCACAGCTATCTGTGGGATAGCGCAATGTGGGCACCTCAGGTGGAAGCGTTGAGTCAACACTACCGCTGTATCGTGCCTGATTTATGGGCGCATGGTCAGTCAGATTTCGCACCGTCATCCATGAACACACTAAAAGATTATGCTCAGCATATTTTGGCTTTGATGGACCACTTATCGATTGAGCAGTTTTCTATCATTGGTCTTTCTGTAGGTGGAATGTGGGGGGCTGAGTTAGCCGTTCTTGCGCCTGCGCGCGTGAAATCATTAGTGATGATGGATACCTTTGTTGGTCTAGAGCCTGAAGTCAGCCATGCAAAATATTTTGCCATGCTCGATGCGATTGCGGCGATGCAGCAAGTGCCATCACCGATTGTTGATGCAGTTGTACCGATGTTTTTTGCAAAAGATGGCGAGCAGAAATCTCCGGCATTAGTGGCTGGATTCAAGCAACACTTATCGGCGCTTACTGGTCAACAAGCGGTGGAAGTGGCTCGGTTGGGGAAAATGATCTTCGGTCGTCGTGACATGATTGAAGAGGTGGAGCAATTGAGGTTGCCAGTGTTGATTGCAGCTGGCGCTGAAGATATGCCTCGTCCGCCTCTTGAGGCTTACTTAATGAATGATGCCATTCACGGCAGTGAGTTAGAGGTTATTGCTAATGCTGGACATATCAGTAACTTAGAGCAACCTGAATACGTTACCGCCATGTTGACCCGTTTCTTGAAAAAAGCGCTTAGCTAGTCTTCCCTTATTAGCGGGTCATGCTTAATCAAAAAAGGCTTCGTAAGAGGCCTTTTACTTATTCGTCATTGACGTTATTTGCAAGCGGGTTTATCCATCATCCAAGCTAGCTCAAGAACCAAGCGTTTTTTTCTCACCCACTTTCGGCTCTGTGCCAGCAAATAACCGCTTAATATTTTGGTGATGACGAAACACGATAAGGCAGCACAGCATTGCTACCGGTAAGGTATATTGCGGTTTGATCAACCAAGTGTAGAACGGAGCGAGCAGCACGGTAACCAAAGCCGCTAAGGATGAATAGCGAAATAAAAATGCAACGCTGACCCAAGTCAATATGATAAGTGCGGTGAGATCTAAACCGATCGGTGCTATTGCTCCCAGTGCTGTTGCAACACCTTTTCCGCCTTTAAAATGAAAGAAAATAGGATACATATGGCCAAGGCAAGCGGCGATGGCAACTAGGCCCAATAGAATGGGGTCAATCCCCAAATAGTAGCTGCCCCATACTGGAATAGTACCTTTGAGCATGTCACACAGCAGTACCGCGATGGCGGCTTTTTTTCCACCAATGCGTAATACGTTAGTTGCACCGGGGTTATTTGAGCCCATATTGCGAGGATCGGGCAGGCGTAATAAACGGCAGATCAACACCGCACTTGAGATCGAACCCAGTAAATAGGCAGAAATGATCATTATCAGTGCGAGTGGTGTCATAAGTACCTCTGCAGTGGAAATGCCCTAAAGCAAGTTCACAAGCCATTGTTAACCATGATGAAAAGCAAAAAAATGTTTTGGATTTCGCATCTCGACTCAGTTTGGGTATATGATATCGCGATTAGGCAAAATAGTACGATTTTTTACGTAATTAGGGTATCCGACCTCTAGAGGAAGAGACGCAAAAATGGACAAAGTCTTTATTGAGCAGCTGACGGTAATCACGACTATTGGCGTGTATGATTGGGAACAAGAGATTAAGCAGAAGTTGGTGCTCGACATCGAAATGGCGCACGACAATCAACCTGCAGGTAAAAGTGATGATGTGATCGATGCATTAGACTACGCACAAGTGAGTCAAGCGGTGATCGCACATATTGAAAATGGTCGCTTTTTATTGGTAGAGCGTGTTGCAGAAGAAGTAGCAGAGCTTCTGATGCAGCGTTTTTCTGTTCCTTGGGTTAAAATTCGCTTAGCAAAGCCCGGCGCGGTAGCACAGGCATCCAGTGTTGGCGTTATCATTGAACGAGGCCATGCATGACTACGGTCTATGTTGGCGTCGGTTCTAATATTGAAAGACGCAAACATATCGAAGCGGCCATCGAGGAATTGTCGACCATCGGAAATCATCTACAGATCTCGACCATTTACGAATGTGCATCGGTTGGGTTCAATAGTGCGGCCTTTTATAATTTAGTCGTTGCGCTGGAAACAAGGCTTTCGTTGAGTGATTTCGTGGCGCAACTTCGAGCGATTGAAGCTCGATGGGGGCGCGACCCGCAGGCGAAAAAATTTCAAGATCGCACCTTAGATCTCGATATCATCTTGTTTGGTGAAGAAATTTCAGCGCAAGATCCTGAACTGCCACGCAGTGATATCTTTAAATATCCATTTGTCATACAACCACTTTACGATTTGTCACCGGAACGGATCGTTCCCAATGATGGTCGTAGTGTGCGTCAAATATGGCAACAGGCGATCAACTTAGAATCGCTCACCCCTGTCAAACTTTGGTTCGACATTAATTAATAAGAGTCAGTAATGAGTTATTTAGAAGCGTTTTTTTTGGCTTTGATTCAAGGCTTAACCGAATTTTTACCTATCTCCAGCTCCGCCCATTTAATTTTGCCTTCAGCCATTTTAGGCTGGGAAGATCAAGGTCTTGCCTTTGATGTGGCGGTGCATGTCGGCACATTAGCTGCCGTGGTTATCTATTTTAGGAAAGAAGTCGTGACTTTACTGCGCGCTTTTTTTGCCTCGATTTTTAAAGGCGAGCGCAGTAAAGAATCGAAACTGGCATGGATGATCGTACTAGCAACCATTCCTGCCTGTATTTTCGGCTTTTTTATGAAAGATATTGTTGAACTCTACCTACGCAGTGCTTGGGTGATAGCAACCACCACTATTATTTTTGGTCTATTACTGTGGTATGTCGATAAAAACGCTCCATTAGCGGATGATGAATACCAAGCCGATTGGAAAAAATCGCTGATGATTGGTTTGGCACAAGCGGTTGCGGTGATCCCCGGTACCTCTCGCTCAGGAGCGACCATCACTGCGGCGTTGTATCTTGGTTTTACTCGTGAAGCGGCCGCGCGTTTTTCTTTCTTGATGTCGATTCCTATCATTGTTTTGGCGGGTGGCTATTTAGGGTTAAAGCTGGTGACCAGTGGCGAACCTGTGCATTTTGGTTTCTTAATGACGGGTATCCTGACCTCCTTTATCAGTGCTTATATTTGTATCCATTTCTTCTTAAAACTGATTTCTAAAATGGGTATGACTCCGTTTGTCATTTACCGTTTAATTCTGGGTGGCGGCTTATTTGCGTTCCTAATGATGAGTTAAATAAAGGCTTGTGGTATAAATAGCCATCATTTTCGTGCTGTGTTAGAGCGTCACTTTTTTTAAACAGCACGCTTTGTTTATCGTTTACGTTCTCTTTCATAGTGAACGTTTTGAATGGTTATAGATGTGATGCGACTTTTTGCGGTGACATTGGCGTTATTATTCGGTTTATTACAGTACGATTTGTGGCTCGGTAAAAATGGCATTGCTGATTATCGAACCATTGTCGATGAAATTGACGTGCAGCAACAAGTAAACGAAAACCTAACGCTACGAAATTCGGAAATGTTCGTCGAAATTGATGATTTACGGCAAGGATTGGACGCGATTGAAGAGCGAGCGCGTCATGAATTAGGAATGATAAAAGAAGGTGAAACTTTCTATCGATTGGTCGGTGAGGATAGTCAATAAATGCCGCACAGTACGCTTTCTCTTACCGCGATTGTACCGGCTGCTGGTGTCGGCAGCCGAATGCAAGCAGATCGTCCGAAACAGTATTTAACCATATACAACAAAACCGTTCTCGAACACACAATAGCGACGCTGCTCGCGCACCCTAATATTGATCGCGTTGTTGTCGCCGTCAGTGACGATGATCCTTACTATTTTGCTCTGCCATTAGCCACTAACCCCAATGTTATTCGTGTCAGCGGTGGTCAAGAGCGAGCCGACTCGGTGCTCTCGGCGCTGCAATATGTTTTGGCTAATTCCCTAGGTGAATGGGTTCTCGTGCATGATGCAGCGCGGCCTTGTCTTACTTTTGCAGATATTGACCGATTGATTACGACGGCTAAAGAGCATCCAGTAGGTGCGATTTTAGCTGCACCTGTTCGAGACACAATGAAGCGTGCTGATGGCGAAAACAACATTGATCATACCGTTGATCGCGTCGCATTATGGCATGCACTCACCCCCCAGATGTTTAGAGCCAAGCCGCTTTTTGAGGCTTTGTCGGACGCGTTAGATCAGCAAGTCATCATCACCGATGAAGCATCCGCAATGGAGTGGCAAGGGTTACATCCAGCGTTGGTCGCTGGGCGAGCGGATAATCTCAAAATTACGCAACCCGAAGATCTCGCTTTAGCTGAGTTTTACTTAGGTCGTACTTCCTCACTAGCCGCAATAGGAAATAACCATGATTAGAATTGGCCACGGTTTTGATGTTCATAAATTTGGCGGTGAAGGCCCAGTCATCATTGGGGGAATTGCCGTTCCTTATGAGCAAGGCTTAATTGCTCATTCCGATGGTGATGTCGCCTTGCATGCTTTAAGTGATGCGCTGCTTGGCGCGATTGCCGCAGGTGATATTGGCCGCCATTTCCCCGATACCGATGATAAATGGAAAGGGGCAGATAGCCGTGAATTATTGAAAGATGTCTATCGCCGTGTGAAAGCGCAAGGCTACCGTTTAGGCAATGCCGACGTCACCATTATCGCGCAAGCGCCGAAGATGGCGCCGTATATTGAAGCGATGTGCGCTGCCATTGCGCAAGATCTTGAAACGACGCTAGATAATATTAACGTCAAAGCAACCACAACCGAGCGCCTTGGTTTCACTGGGCGCAAAGAAGGTATTGCTTGCGAAGCGGTTGTCTTATTGATCAAATGTACTACAGATTAAATGCACGGTTGATCAAAGCATAATATTGCCTTAATAAAACGACCCAACAAATTGAAGAGGTAATGGTAATTCACTTACCTCTCCTTCTATGTAAAAACACGTTATTGATGGACTACCGCCAACGAATGGCACGCTCAGTAACGCGCAATAGCGGCTCATGCGTCGCTGTTTTTATTATTACCGCCAACTCGCGTCAGCGACGGATGAAAACATGTCAGATATATTATCTTCATTGGCTTACCTTTGTGGTAAACCAGCCGCTAAAGCCAAAATAAAAGCCAAGCCAGAGCACTTTAAAGTGATTGAAGACTTAGGATTCGAACTGGCAGGAAGCGGCGAGCACTTAATGGTTCATATTCGTAAAACCGGTGAAAATACCAGTTTTGTGGTCAATGAATTGGCCAAAGCATGTGGTGTGAAATCAAAAGATGTGAGTTGGGCTGGTCTGAAAGATCGTCATGCGGTCACGCAGCAGTGGCTCAGTGTGCATTTACCAAAAGGTGAGACGCCAGATTTCACCGAGTTTTTGGCTCAATATCCGAGCATCGAAATTCTGGAAACTACGCGTCACAATAAAAAGTTGCGCCCCGGTGATTTAGTTGGCAATCATTTTGAAATCACGCTTTCTGAAGTCACCGACACCGCCGAAGTAGTGACGCGATTAGAGCACATCGCCACGCACGGTGTGCCTAATTATTTTGGTAGCCAACGTTTTGGCAATCACGGCAATAACCTCAGTGAGGCGCGTCGCTGGGGAAAAGAGAACGTGCGTTCACGTAACCAAAATCAGCGCAGTTTGTATCTCTCTGCGGCTCGTTCGTGGATTTTCAACCAAATTGTCTCTGCCCGTATCGAGCAAGATAAGTTACACCAATTTATCGAAGGAGATATCGCACTTGAGGGAGAGAAAACGACCTTAGCCACCTTGGCGAATCTTACCGATCTCAATAACAAGCTGGCATTGAATGAAGTGCAAATAAGTGCTGCTTTGGCGGGCGATAACGCACTACCGACGCAAGGCGAGGCTTTAGATTTAGAACAAGTTCACCTTGATGCTGAACCTGACTTGATGGCACTGATCCGCAGCAATCGTATGCGTCATGAGCGCCGGGCGGTGATGCTTAAGCCTCAGAATCTTTCTTGGACAGTTGAACAAGACAATGTGACGTTACGTTTTGATTTAGATGCAGGAAGTTTTGCTACCTCAGTCATTCGCGAATTGGTTGAAGAGATAGCGGTTGAACGCGAGTTCTAAGGAAAAAACTCGATGAAGATTTTATTAAGCAATGATGATGGTGTATACGCGCAAGGTTTAAATACCCTAGCACGCGCGCTGGCTGATCTCGCCGAGATCGTGATTGTCGCGCCGGATCGTAATCGGTCAGGAGCCTCCAATTCGCTGACATTAGAGCAGCCGCTTCGTGTGGATCTCATTGCACCCAATACCTATTCAGTGCAAGGCACACCAACCGATTGTGTGCATTTTGCACTCAATGAACTGCTCAAAGATGATCTGCCTGATTTGGTGCTGACAGGCATCAATCATGGTGCGAATTTGGGCGATGACGTGCTCTATTCGGGCACGGTTGCGGCGGCGATGGAAGGGCACTTTCTTGGGGTGCAAGCGATCGCGTTTTCATTGGTCGGGACGGCTAATTTTACTACGGCAGCGCAGATAGCACGCCAGTTGGTCGAACAGCATCTCAATGCCCCGATCCCAACCAATCGATTATTGAATGTGAACGTACCAGATCGTCCATTTGAGGAGTTAGCGGGTATTCAAGTGACGCGTTTAGGTGCTCGCCATCACGCAGAAAGTATGATTAAGCAGAAAGATCCTCGTGGGCATGATATTTATTGGTTAGGTCCTCCGGGTAAAGAGCAAGATGCAGGGCAAGGGACTGATTTCTATGCGATTGAGCATGGCTATGTCTCCTTGACGCCGTTGCAAGTTGATCTCACGGCTCATGAGTCACTGCCAAGTATGGATAACTGGTTGAAGGAAAAAGGGTAATGGCCAATCCACATGCCGACAGATTAATTGAATTTCTGATCGCGAATGGTATCCAAGATCAAACCGTTTTGGATGCCATTCATTGTTTGCCAAGAGAAAGCTTTGTTTCTCAGGCGATGATGCATCAAGCCTATGACAACAATGCCTTGCCGATAGGCCAAGGACAAACGATTTCACAACCTTACATTGTGGCAAAAATGACGCAGCTTTTAGAACTTGAGCCGCAGAGTAAGGTCTTAGAAATTGGCACAGGATCGGGTTATCAAACCGCTGTGCTTGCCCAGTTGGTTGAGCACGTGTATTCGATTGAACGGATCAAGTCATTACAGTGGGACGCGAAGCGTCGTTTAAAGCAACTTGATATTTATAACGTCTCCACTAAGCATGGTGATGGCTGGTTGGGCTGGGATGCTAAAGCTCCTTTTGATGCGATCATTGTTACGGCAGCGGCCGAATTTGTCCCAAATGCGCTGCTTGATCAGCTTGCGGAAGGTGGCCGTTTAGTGATCCCTGTCGGCAGTAGTGAGCAACAGTTATTGAAAATAGTTCGCCAAGGCGATGATTTTATTTCTAACACCATTGAGATGGTGCGTTTTGTTCCTTTAGTTGCCGGTGATTTAGCTTAGTGATGATGAGTAACCTAAGAAACAGAGTAATAATGGTGCTAATTAGTAGCGTCCTTATCGGATGTGCTGCTCATACTCCTGCACCCGTTTCTGGGCTCAATAAAGACTATAATGCCATTCCTCGTGGTAGTTATCGCGGCAGTTTTTACGAAGTGCAAAAAGGCGATACGCTCTATTTTATATCTTATGTCACAGATAAAAATGTAAACGACTTGATCCGTTTCAATAATTTAAAAAAACCTTACACCATTCATCCCGGTCAAAAACTCAAATTATGGATCCCCAATTACACGCCTCCTGCTTACGGTGGTAGTGGTGTAACAGAAGTCATTGTGGCTACAACCCCTTCGAGCACAATGGCTGGCTTAGTTTCCCCCCCAATGGTTGTAGACGGAGTGAGTAAAAACTCTAATCAAAATAGTGGATCTAATGCCGCAAGTTCTTCGACCAAAGTCGCAAAAAAAGATCCTCCTAAGGTAGTTGAACAATCGAAACCAAAAGAGTATGTTGATTCAAAAGGTAAGCAAAATGTTAATGCTAATGTAACCTTTGCTAAACCAAAAGATGATAAAGTTTCAAAATGGTTATGGCCGACACAAGGGAGAATAATTAAAAATTTTTCAGCAGGCGATCAAGGAAATAAAGGGATCGACATCGCAGGACAGCGTGGTCAATCCATTTTATCAACTGCTGCAGGAACCGTTGTCTATTCGGGAAATGCATTAAGAGGTTATGGCAATCTTGTGATTGTAAAACATAATGATAACTACCTCAGTGCTTATGCTCATAACGATCGGTTACTGGTAAAAGAAGGACAAAGTGTTAAGGCTGGTCAAAAAATAGCAACCATGGGCAGCTCAGGAACCAGCAGTGTTCGTTTACACTTTGAAATTCGTTATCAAGGTAAGTCGGTGAATCCAAAACGCTACTTACCGTAAACATACTTGAAAGAGTCATGTAGCGACATTAGAAAGTAGTAATGTCTTGCTAGCTCGCCAGGGGGAGGCGCTATGAGTATCAGCAATGCAGTAACGAAAGTCGAAGAGTTTGAAGACCAAGAGATCATGGATTCGATTGAGGTTGATGAAGAACTCACCACCACTAAAAGCCAAAGCGATGACGATGTTCAAATCGAAGATGCCAAAGAAGGGTTTGATGCGTCAACAAAAAGCTTAGATGCAACACAGATGTATCTTAGCGAGATTGGTTTTTCTCCATTATTAACAGCTCAAGAAGAAGTACTTTATGCTCGTCGTTCACTGAGAGGCGATGAAGCTGCTCGTAAACGCATGATCGAAAGTAACTTACGTTTGGTCGTTAAAATTTCTCGCCGTTATGGTAATCGTGGCTTGGCTTTACTCGATCTAATTGAAGAGGGTAATTTAGGCTTGATCCGCGCGGTAGAAAAATTTGATCCAGAACGTGGCTTTAGATTCTCAACCTATGCTACTTGGTGGATCCGTCAAACCATTGAACGTGCATTAATGAACCAAACGCGCACTATCCGTTTGCCTATTCACGTTGTTAAAGAGTTGAATATCTACCTTCGCACCGCTCGCGAGCTATCGCAGAAGTTAGATCATGAACCTACCGCAGAAGAAATTGCGTTCCAACTGGATAAGCCAGTCGAAGATGTCAGTAAAATGCTGCGTCTGAACGAGCGTATCAGTTCTGTCGATACGCCGATTGGCGGCGATGGTGACAAAGCGCTACTCGATATCATCCCAGATGCGAACAACTCTGATCCTGAAATTTCTACGCAAGATGATGATATCCGTGAATCACTACTGAATTGGTTAGATGAACTGAACCCAAAACAAAAAGAGGTACTTGCACGCCGTTTTGGGCTATTAGGTTATGAACCGTCCACCTTAGAAGAAGTCGGGCGCGAAATTAACTTAACCCGTGAACGAGTTCGTCAAATTCAAGTGGAAGGCCTACGTCGTTTGAGAGAGATCTTGGTTAAACAAGGCTTGAACATGGAAGCGCTGTTTAATGTTGAATACGACTAAAGGTTGGTTCAACAAGACCTTGATTGATAACGTTATTGATTTATAAATCATTGATTTATAAACTATTTCATAAAAGCATAAAAGCATAAAAGCACAAAAGGCACCGACTTAAAATCGATGCCTTTTTTATTTTTAATATCAGATTGTTACATTAGCTTCTTCAAGCGATAAAGCGCTTCTAATGCTTGGCGAGGCGTTAGATCGTCAGGGTCAATAGCTGCTAATGCCTGTTCGACTTCGCTTGGGTCTGGGATCAAACTGAGTTGATTAGCAATATCTACGGTTGAGCTTTTGCTACCATTGGGCTGCTGTTGGCTCAATAACTCGAGCTGCGACAGTTTAGCGCGCGCGTTTTTGATCACCGCTTTAGGCACGCCAGCAAGACCTGCCACTGCTAGGCCGTAAGATTTACTTGCCGCCCCTTCTTGAACCGCATGCATAAAGGCAATGCTATCGCCATGTTCCACGGCATCTAAATGCACGTTGGCTAAGTGAGGTAGCTGGTTTGGCAGCTCGGTCAGCTCAAAATAATGAGTGGCAAATAGCGTTAGCGCGCCAATTTGGCTTGCGAGCCATTGTGCACTTGCCCAAGCCAGTGATAACCCATCATAGGTACTGGTGCCGCGGCCAATTTCATCCATCAATACCAAGCTATTTTGTGTCGCATTATGCAAAATGTTGGCAGTTTCGGTCATTTCAACCATGAAAGTAGAGCGACCAGAGGCGAGATCGTCCGATGCTCCAATACGGGTGAAAATGCGGTCAATCGAACCGATGCGTGCTGCTTCCGCTGGTACATAACAACCGATATGCGCTAATAAAGTAATCAATGCAGTTTGGCGCATGTAGGTCGATTTACCGCCCATGTTAGGCCCGGTAATGATCAACATTTTTCGTTGCGGATTGAGCTCAATTGGGTTGGCAATGAAGGGGTCATTCATCACTTGCTCAACGACAGGGTGACGGCCAGCTTGGATATGGATCGCTGGCTCTTTACTCAAGGTCGGGCGACAGTAATCTAAGCTTTCAGCGCGCTCAGCAAGGTTTTGCAACACATCGAGCTGCGATAGCGAAGATGCAAGGTTTTGCATCTGCTCTAAATGAGGCAACAATAAGTCAAATAACTCTTCCCAAAGCTGCTTTTCCACTGCCAGTGCTTTTGATTTCGAGTTGAGCACTTTATCTTCATGCGCTTTTAGCTCAGCAATAATATAACGCTCGGCATTTTTCAGCGTTTGGCGGCGCACATAGTGGGGAGGAACAAGGTGACTCTGGCCACGGCTGACTTGAATGTAGAAACCGTGAATCGCGTTGTAGCCGACTTTGAGCGTATCAATGCCGTGACGTTCGCGCTCTTCAGCTTCTAATTTATTCAAGTATTCGGTTGCACCGTTGGCTAAATCACGCCACTCATCCAGTTTGGCGCTGTAGCCATCAGCAATCACACCGCCATCACGAATCACAACTGGTGGGTTGTCTTTGATCGCTCGCTCAAGCAGTGTGCACAGCTCATCTAATGGTTGTACATGATGAGTTAACTGAACTAAGTGGGGTTGAGACAAGGGTTGCAGTATTTCACTGAGCTGCGGTAATTGCTGCATCGCATGTCGCAGGCGTGCTAAGTCTCTTGGGCGAGCGGAACGCAATGCCAAACGAGCAAGAATACGTTCAATATCGCCAATCTGTTTCAGCACAGGTTGTAATTCACTAAACAGAGCAAGCTGTTTCAACTCGCCGATCGCATCAAGGCGTTGATTCAGCGTATCAATACAGCGCATCGGTTGGTGTAACCAGCGTTTGAGCATGCGGCTGCCCATTGGGGTGGCGCAATGATCGAGCACTTCCGCTAAGGTGTTATCAAAGCCACCGGACAAGTTCTGCGTGATCTCTAAATTACGGCGCGTGGCGGCATCTAAGATCACCGAGTGATCTTGGCGATCAAACGTCAGCGAACGAATATGAGGCAGTGCAGTGCGCTGCGTATCTTTCACGTATTGAATCAAGCAGCCAGCGGCGCATAAGCCCAGTTTAGCCTGTTCTACGCCAAAACCGACCAAATCACGCGTACCAAATTGTTGGTTCAACTGCTGTTTTGCTGTCTCTAACTCAAATTCCCAAATAGGGCGGCGACGGTTTCCTTTGCGGTTGCCCATTAAAGTGACTGGCGTGAAATCTTCAGGGAAGAGCAGTTCGCGCGGTGCGGTGCGTTGCAGTTCGGCGGCCATCGCCTCTTCGGTTTCTGGCTCACTCAGTTGGAAGCGCCCTGAAGTGATGTCTAAGGTTGCGTAGCCAAAGCGACCATCGTGGTGGTAGATGGCAGCAATTAAGTTATCGACTCGCTCAGAGAGCAAGGCTTCATCCGTGACCGTACCGGGCGTGACAATCCGTACCACTTTACGCTCAACGGGGCCTTTGCTGGTGGCAGGATCGCCAATTTGTTCACAAATCGCGACGGATTCGCCCTGCTGTACCAATTTCGCTAAGTAACCTTCCACGGCATGATAGGGAACGCCCGCCATTGGAATAGGCTCACCCGCAGAAGCACCGCGTTTGGTGAGTGATATTTCCAGCAATTGCGATGCGCGTTTAGCGTCATCGTAAAACAGCTCGTAGAAATCGCCCATCCGATAAAAGAGCAGAATATCGGGGTTTTCGGCTTTCAATTGCAGATATTGCCGCATCATCGGGGTGTGCTGTGGTGAAGACTCGGCGGAAGATGCGCTGGATTTGCTCATGTTATTCGTCACTCGATTATCAATGGCTGACTGTGAAAATGACCACTGTACAGGAATGGCAGCGGCCTTAGCTCTGACATGAGTTAGAAAGAATCGTCAGAACATGCATTTAAATAGTTGGAGAGGATAACAAACTTCGCTATTGCTGAGCAATCAAGGGATGCTGATGTGGAAGCAAAGCCAAGGGCTAAAGAGTGATGAGCGCGTTCAGCACTGATTAGCCCGTTGGGTTGGAGATTTGATCTAAGAAAAAAGACCGGATGAGAGATAACGATCGCCTCGATCGCAAATGATGGCGACAACCACCGCTCCGGGATTTTGTTGCGCGATTTGTAACGCAGCGAAAACGGCGCCTCCGGAGCTGACGCCAGCGCAAATGCCTTCTTGAGTTGCCAAAGCACGAGCCGTATTGATGGCATCTTGCTCTTCGATATCGAGTACCACATCAACACGTGATGATTCAAAAATGCCGGGTAAATAAGCTTGAGGCCAGCGGCGAATGCCCGGAATTGCACTGCCTTCTGCTGGTTGTAAACCGACAATGCTTATCTCTGGATTTTGCGTTTTTAGATAGCGAGAAGTGCCCATGATGGTGCCCGTTGTGCCCATACTTGAGACAAAGTGGGTGATTTCCCCGTGGCTTTGTTGCCAAATTTCTGGGCCAGTAGAATCAAAATGAGCTTGCGGGTTGTCGGGGTTATTGAATTGATCGAGCACTTTTCCTTTGCCTTCACTTTGCATTTTTAATGCTAAATCGCGCGCTCCTTCCATGCCTTGCTCTTTGCTGACTAAAATGAGCTCACAACCATACGCTTTCATCGCGTCTTTACGCTCTTGGGTGGCATTATCCGGCATGATTAAAATCATTTTGTAGCCTTTGATGGCGGCCGCCATTGCCAGCGCAATACCCGTGTTGCCGCTGGTCGCTTCAATGATGGTATCGCCCGGTTGGATCTCTTGGCGACGCTCTGCTTGCACTATCATATTGAGTGCTGGGCGATCTTTGACTGAACCTGCTGGGTTATTGCCTTCTAGCTTGACCAATACGGTGCTTGAGGTGTGAGCCGCCAGTCGCTGCAAGCGAACTAAAGGCGTTTGCCCGACATATGCTTCAATCGTTGGAAAGTCCGCCATCATGTTGTCCTTAATTTTTTTAGTCGGAAGAGTAAGATGACGTATCCACCTTACCGAACACTACTATAAAGTCGTGCTGGTAATTGGCATACAATTTATTGCTAGAGTTTATTCCAAAAAGTTCTAGTTATCCTCTTTGTTATAATTCATTTTCCTCATACTCTAATTGCCAAGGACGCCATTTTGGCCGTAGTGATTAGGGAGTAGCAATATATGAAGTTCATCAAGTCAGCCTTAGCCAGCTTATTAGCCGTAGGATCGTTGAATGTCTCGGCCGCGGATCAAACCATTCTCAACTCATCGTACGACATCGCTCGCGAGCTGTTTGCTTCTTATAACCCAGTGTTTGAAAAACACTGGCAACAAAAGACAGGCCAAACAGTGGAGATCAAACAGTCGCACGGTGGGTCATCTGCGCAAGCTCGCTCAATTTTGCAGGGGTTAGCCGCCGATGTAGTGACATTCAATCAGGTAACGGATGTTCAGGTGCTGCACGATCGCGGCAAGCTTATCGATGCTAATTGGCAAGAAAAATTGCCCAATGCAAGCTCACCTTACTACTCCACGACCGCATTTTTAGTGCGCAAGGGAAATCCAAAAAATATTCAAGATTGGGGCGATCTCGCCAAAGCTGATGTGGCTTCTGTATTCCCCAATCCTAAAACCTCAGGTAATGCACGTTATACCTATTTGGCCGCGGTCGGTTATGCACAAAAGACTTTTGGCAAAGAGAACCAAGCCGAGCAGGATCAATTCCTCAAACAATTTTTAGCTAATGTAGCGGTATTTGATACTGGCGGTCGTGGTGCGACTACTTCGTTTGTTGAACGTGGCATTGGCGATGTGCTGATTACGTTTGAATCTGAAGTGAACAATATTCGTCAGCAGTATGGCGTGGATGAATATCAAGTTGTGGTGCCTAAGACTTCTATCTTGGCCGAGTTTCCCGTGGCCGTGGTGGAAAAAAATGCCAAGCGTAAAGGCACGCTTGAGGTAGCCAACGAATATCTCGCTTATCTGTACAGTGAAGAAGCGCAACGTTTGCTGGCTGGGTTTAATTACCGCGTTCATGATGAAAAAGTGAACGCAGAATTTGCTGATCGCTTCCCTGAAGTTGAATTGCTAACAGTTGAGAGCATTGCTGGCGGGTGGGAAAATGCCATGAAACTTCATTTTGCCAATGGCGCGAAGCTTGACCAACTTCAACGTCGTTAATTCGTCATCGCCACCTGCGCTGAGTGTGGGTGGTTTTCTTACGCATCTGTTTTGTTTCGAGGGTTTATGAGCCATTCCTTCACTGCTTCTTTATCTCGCCCACGCCATAAAAGGGTGCTACCCGGATTTGGTATTAGTCTCGGTACTTCGCTGTTTTTTGTCAGCTTAGTGCTGCTATTGCCCGCCAGTGGTTTGATTATGCAGACGAGCCAAATGTCGCTCACCGAGTATTGGCAGGTGGTGGCGGACCCTCGTGTACTGGCCAGTTACAAAGTAACGGTGGGCGCGGCACTCATCGCCTCATTGTTTAATGGCTTGCTAGGATTATTGCTCGCTTGGGTGCTGGTTCGTTATGATTTTTATGGCAAACGTATTCTTGATGCTTTAGTCGATTTACCGTTTGCTTTGCCTACCGCCGTTGCAGGCATCACGTTGGCGACGCTTTACTCATCCAATGGCTGGGTGGGCAGCGTACTTGGCGAGCTTGGAATTAAAGTGGCTTATACCCCCTTGGGGATTGTTGTCGCGATGGCGTTTACCAGTATTCCGTTTGTGGTGCGCACGGTACAACCTGTCTTAGAAGAGATATCCAAAGAAGAGGAAGAAGCGGGAATGACGTTAGGCGCTTCAGACAGCGCCGTATTTTGGAAAGTGATCATGCCTTCGATTCGTCCAGCACTATTGGTTGGTATTGCACTCTCATTTACGCGTAGCTTGGGCGAGTTTGGTGCAGTGATTTTTATTGCGGGCAATATGCCTTACGTCAGTGAAATTACCTCATTAATGATTTTTGTACGCTTACAAGAATTTGATTTTCCGGCGGCGAGTGCCATTGCCTCGGTAGTATTGATGGCATCGTTATCGCTGCTACTACTGATCAATCTATGGCAGGGCGCATACCTGCGTCGAATTCATGGACGTTAAGGAACCGATGATGAAAGCACATCAACCGTTACGAGTCGGTGAAGCACTTTGGGTGAAGTGGAGTTTGATTGGCTTTGCGCTGTTTTGGGTTGCATTGCTGCTGATTATCCCGCTAGTGAGCATTTTCAAACAAGCCTTTGCTAGTGGTTTATCGACTTATATTAGTCATTTAATTGAACCTGATACGCGTCATGCCATTGGTTTAACTTTGCTAGTTGCGCTACTCACGGTGCCAATTAACTTAGTGTTCGGCGTGTTATTAGCTTGGGCAGTGACTCGTTTTGAATTTCCGGGTAGAAAAATATTAACCACTTTAATTGATATTCCGTTTGCCGTATCACCGGTTGTTGCAGGCCTTCTGTATTTACTGCTTTACGGCAGCAGTGGTTGGTTGGGCGAGTGGTTGTTTGAGCGCGATCTGCAAGTGATGTTTGCTTGGCCGGGAATTTTATTGGTCACGGTCTTTGTGACTTGCCCGTTTGTTGCTCGTGAGCTGATCCCGCTGATGCAGCAGCAAGGCCGCTCGGATGAAGAAGCCGCGGTTATTTTGGGTGCATCTTGGTGGCAACTGTTTCGTCGCGTCACCTTACCGAATATTAAATGGGCACTGATTTACGGTGTCATCCTAACCAATGCGCGTGCCATTGGTGAATTTGGCGCAGTAGCGGTTGTGTCTGGCAATATTCGTGGTGAAACCAATACCTTACCGCTACATGTGCAGCTACTGTATGAAGATTATCAATCGGAAGCGGCGTTTGCTAGCGCCTCACTATTGGCTTTCATTGCATTATTAACCTTAGTTTTTAAAGCTTATGTTGAATGGCGTCAACACAACAATCAGACAAAAACGAACAGAGAGCAAGAGACGGTATGAGTATACGTTTAGACAACATTTCCAAACAATTTGGTCAATTTCAAGCGCTCTCTCCGCTCTCGTTACAGATTGATGATGGCGAGATGATTGGCTTACTTGGTCCTTCCGGCTCAGGCAAAACCACTTTGTTGCGCATTATTGCCGGCCTTGAAGGAGCCGATAGCGGAACCATTCATTTTAGAGATCGCGATGTGACTCATGTCCACGTCCGCGAGCGCCGAGTTGGCTTTGTGTTTCAAAACTACGCACTTTTTCGTCATATGACGGTGGCCGACAATGTCGCGTTTGGTTTACAAGTGATGGATCGCCGTCATAGACCAGCGGCGGCGGAGATCACCAAAAGAGTCAAACAGCTATTGGATATTGTGCAACTTGACCATTTAGCTGAGCGCTATCCTGAACAACTTTCCGGCGGGCAAAAGCAGCGCATCGCCTTGGCTCGCGCTCTTGCAACAAAGCCAGAAGTGCTACTGCTGGATGAGCCTTTTGGCGCACTGGATGCCAAAGTGCGTAAAGAATTGCGCCGCTGGTTGCGCAGCTTGCACGAAGAGCTCGGTTTTACGAGCGTATTTGTCACCCACGATCAAGATGAAGCACTTGAACTCTCTGATCGCGTGGTCGTAATGAGCAATGGCCGCATCGAACAGATCGACTCGCCAGTGCAGCTTTATGCTCAACCGAACAGTCGCTTCGTCTTTGACTTTTTTGGCAATGTGAATGTCTTCCAAGCCAACTGGAATAACGAGCAGTGGGTCAACGGCCAATCGTTTATCTTACCGCCGAAAGATCACGCGATTAATCAATCAGGAAAGTTGTATGTGCGCAGCCATGAGTTGAGCCTATCGAACAAACAAAATAGTCAAGCTTCATTGCCTTTTGAAGTGGTCTCTGTTAACCCTGTCGGCGCTGAAGTGCGAGTTGAACTCGCGCCAGTCGGCTGGGAGAGTGAGCAATTATGGGAAGCAAAATTAACCCATAGAGCATTGAGTGAACAACCGCTCACACGAGGCGACAAAACCTTTGCTACACCACAAGTGGGCTACTTTTTTGGTGGGGAGAGCAGTACTCCGCACACCATTCGTTGGCCATTCTTAGACGCAGATAGTTTAATGTTTGAGATCTAAATACAACGGAGAACGATTTAGAATGGGTACGCTTGCGTGCCCATTCTGTTTTCTGGAGATTCAATCTGCTATAAAGGTTCAAGCGAAAATAACGTGGCTTTGGAGAGGGCATAATGAAAGCGATTTTTGCATTAAGTGAACAATTAGGTCAGCAATTGTTGGCACAAAAAGAGATCCTCACCAGTGCTGAATCATGCACTGGCGGTGGTGTGGCATTTGCACTTACCGAGGTTGCAGGAAGTTCGGCTTGGTTTGAACGATCGTTTGTGACCTACAGTAATCTCGCTAAACAAGAGATGCTCGGTGTCAAAGCACAGACACTGGTGGATTTTGGCGCGGTTTCCGAACCCGTGGTGCGCGAAATGGTACAAGGAGCACTTTTGCATTCCCAAGCCACTATTGGTGTAGCGATCAGTGGTATTGCTGGTCCTGACGGCGGTAGCGCAGAAAAACCAGTGGGAAGCGTATGCTTTGCATGGGCTTCTAAACAAGGCTGGGAACGTGCTGAGACGCTTTGTTTTAAAGGCGATCGCGCACAGGTGCGCAAGCAGGCGATTACTCATGCATTACAAGTGGTGAGTCACTTTTTATCGCAGCCAAATTGAACCTAGTCGAAATTTTTTCGACACAGCTATGGACACTGTATGAATCAACAGTATAATTAACCCCAATTGGCGACTAAAGAGTCGATAAAAAATTTAACGAGCCGCTACCCACAGCGACAGTTTGGAGAAAGTAATGGACGAAAATAAGCAGAAGGCGTTAGCCGCAGCACTGGGTCAAATTGAAAAGCAATTTGGTAAAGGTTCGATCATGCGCCTTGGTGACAACCGTACAATGGATGTTGAAACCATTTCTACCGGTTCACTTTCTTTGGATATTGCATTGGGTGCTGGCGGTTTACCAATGGGACGTATCGTTGAAGTCTACGGCCCTGAATCATCAGGAAAAACAACGTTAACGCTGGAATTGATCGCAGCAGCACAACGAGTGGGTAAAACCTGTGCTTTTATCGATGCAGAACATGCCCTTGACCCAATTTATGCTAAAAAACTGGGTGTAAACATCGATGAGCTGTTGGTTTCACAACCTGATACGGGTGAACAAGCGCTTGAAATTTGTGATGCCTTGGCTCGTTCTGGTGCCATTGATGTTATCGTCATTGACTCAGTGGCTGCACTAACACCAAAAGCTGAAATTGAAGGTGAAATGGGCGATAGCCACATGGGCCTCCAAGCACGTATGCTTTCTCAAGCGATGCGTAAGTTAACGGGTAACCTAAAACAGTCCAACTGCATGTGCATCTTCATCAACCAGATCCGTATGAAAATTGGTGTGATGTTTGGTAACCCTGAAACCACAACAGGTGGTAATGCCCTTAAATTCTACGCTTCAGTTCGTTTAGATATTCGTCGTACAGGCTCTATTAAAGAGGGGGACGAAGTCGTGGGTAACGAAACGCGTATTAAAGTGGTTAAGAACAAAATCGCGGCTCCCTTTAAACAAGCGGATACTCAAATTCTTTACGGACAAGGTTTTAACCGTGAAGGTGAATTGGTTGATCTTGGCGTGAAACATAAATTGGTTGAGAAAGCGGGTGCTTGGTATAGCTATAACGGTGATAAAATTGGTCAAGGTAAAGCAAACGCCTGTAAATTCTTGAGAGAGAATCCAGCTGCAGCTATGGCTCTTGATACTAAGTTACGTGAAATGCTGCTCAATCCTGCCGAGTTAATTGTTGAAGAACCTATTTTGAGCGAAATGCCTCAAGAAGAAGAGTTGTAATATTCTCCACGTTTATATTTCAACAAAGCCCTGCAATGCAGGGCTTTGTTTTATCCATGACCAATAGGGACAGTATGTATTCCTCTGAATTCAAATCGACGTTATCGTGCAAAGAGTGCGCATTGCAATTACTGAGCCGACGAGATCATAGCGAGCATGAGCTACAGCAAAAGCTCATGAGTAAAGGGTATGATGCAGAAATTATCGTTCAAACAATGAGTTACTGCCTTGAGAACCATTATTTGGATGAACTGCGCTATGCCGCAAGTCAAATAAGACAACATGTCACTAAAGGCCATGGTGAGCGGCGTATTCGACAAGAGCTGAGCCAAAAAAGAGTCAGTAGCGATGATATTGAAACCGCTTTATATCAAGAGCCTCAAGATTGGTTTGAATTGGCAAAAGCGGTGGCTGAAAAAAAATTCAGAGAACCTGCGGAAAAAGGTTCAAAAGAACATGCCAAACAAGTGCGTTTTTTGCAGTATCGAGGTTTTAGCTTCGAGCAAATTAGCTACGCTTTATCATCATCGGAAGCTTAACTCTTCGTCTGATCCACAATTTATTTCCTGCCATGCCTTTTCTATAAGAAAACTAGTCGAACTCTTGTCCATGCTTTACAATAACGCAAAATTCTAACTTGAGTATTTCAGGAAGAGCTGCATGTTTATGAGCACTGATGAGGTTCGCCGCGCGTTCCTCTCGTTCTTTGAAAGTAAAGGACACCAAATTGTTGATAGTTCATCATTAGTTCCCGCTAATGACCCAACCCTGTTGTTCACAAATGCAGGAATGAACCAATTTAAAGATTGTTTTCTTGGTTTAGAAAAGCGTGCTTATACACGTGCAACAACGGCGCAACGTTGTGTGCGAGCTGGTGGTAAGCATAACGATCTGGAAAACGTTGGTTTTACCGCTCGTCACCATACCTTTTTTGAAATGTTGGGTAACTTCAGCTTTGGTGATTACTTTAAAGAAGACGCTATTGCATACGCGTGGGAGTTTCTTACTGTAACACTCAAGTTGCCCGCTGATCGTCTACTGGTTACCGTGTATGAAACCGATGATGAAGCATTTGATATCTGGAATAAAAAAGTAGGCATTCCGGCTGAGCGCATTATTCGCATTGGCGATAAACCGGGTGGTAAAGCTTATGAGTCAGACAACTTCTGGCAAATGGGTGATACGGGTCCGTGTGGTCCTTGTACTGAAATTTTCTATGATCATGGCGATCATATCTGGGGTGGTCCTCCAGGTTCTGCAGAGGAAGATGGCGATCGTTTCATTGAAATTTGGAACAACGTCTTCATGCAGTTTAACCGTCATGCCGATGGCACGATGGAGCCACTTCCAAAACCTTCCGTTGATACCGGTATGGGTATTGAACGTATTTCTGCGATCATGCAGGGTGTTCACTCAAACTATGAAATTGATGTGTTTCAAGCCTTGATTAAAGCCGCCGCTGATGTAACGGGTTATGACGATCTTTCCAATCAATCGCTACGCGTTGTTGCTGATCACATCCGTTCTTGTGCTTTCTTGATTGTGGATGGTGTGATGCCATCGAATGAAGGCCGTGGCTATGTACTGCGTCGGATTATTCGTCGAGCGGTGCGTCATGGTAATAAACTGGGTGCACAAGGTGCCTTCTTCCACAAACTGGTTGGCCCATTAGCACAAGTGATGGGAACGGCTGGTGAAGAACTGAAAAAGCAGCAAGCGCTTGTAGAAAAAGTGCTGCGCATTGAAGAAGATAACTTCGGTCGCACTCTTGAACGCGGTATGGCGATCCTCAATGATGCACTCGATAATTTAGAGGGTAGCGTACTGGATGGTGAAACTGTCTTTAAACTTTACGATACCTACGGTTTTCCGGCTGATTTAACTAATGATGTTGCCCGTGAACGTGAGCTGACCATTGACGAACAAGGTTTCGAAAAAGCGATGGAAGAGCAGCGTCAACGAGCGCGTGAAGCGGGCCAATTTGGCACTGACTACAATGCAATCATTAAAGTTGATACCAATACCGCTTTCTGTGGCTACAGCGCGACACAAGGCGAGAGCCGCATTGCCGCTATGTTTGTTGACGGCAATGAAGTTGACACTCTATCTGCGGGTGATAAAGCGATTTTGATCTTGGGCGAAACACCTTTCTACGCTGAATCCGGTGGTCAATGTGGTGATGCGGGTGTTATTCAAACGGCCACGGGCTTGTTTAAAGTTGAAGATACACAAAAACTCGGCAACGCCATTGCTCATCACGGTGAACTCATCGAGGGCGTACTCGCAAAAGGCGATGAAGCGAAAGCCATTGTTGATGCTAAGCGCCGCGCTGCAATTTCACTGAACCACTCTGCCACACATTTGTTGCATGCTGCACTTCGCCAAGTATTAGGTTCGCACGTGGCGCAAAAAGGCTCATTGGTAAAAGCGGAAAGCTTGCGTTTTGACTTCTCTCATTTAGAAGCAATGACGCCCGCAGAGCTAAAAGAAGTGGAACGCCTAGTGAACGCGCAAATTCGCCGTAACCACACGATTGAAACCAATATTATGGACATCGAAGCGGCAAAAGCCAAAGGTGCCATGGCGCTGTTTGGTGAAAAGTACGACGATGAAGTTCGTGTATTGTCTATGGGTGATTTCTCAACCGAACTGTGTGGTGGTATTCACGCAAGTAACACCGGTGACATCGGCCTATTCAAAATAGTTTCTGAAGGCGGTATTGCCGCTGGCATTCGTCGTATTGAAGCGGTGACGGGTGAAGGCGCGTTGGATCTATTGGATCAACAGCAGGTTCAATATGAAGTCAAAGTGGCTGAAATGGCGGCTAAAGCGAAATCTTTGGAAAAAGAGTTGCAGCAGTTAAAAGATAAACTTGCAGCGAAAGAAAGTGCCAATCTGATCAGCAATGTAAAAGAAATTGCGGGTGTGAAAGTACTAGTGGCTCAACTTAATGGCGCCGATAACAAAGCGCTGCGTGGTATGGTTGATGAGCTAAAAAATCAGTTAGGCAGTGGCATTATCATGCTGGGTAATGTGGCTGATGATAAAGTGGGTTTGATTGCGGGTGTGACCAAAGATCTTACCGCCAAAGTTAAAGCAGGGGAGCTGGTCAATATGGTTGCCTTGCAAGTAGGTGGTAAAGGTGGTGGCCGTCCGGATATGGCTCAAGCGGGAGGTACGGATGTTAATGCCTTGCCTAGCGCTTTAGCTTCCGTAGATGCTTGGATTGCTGAGCATCTATAAACCGTTGTAATAAGTCACGCTCAATCACTGTTTTTTGATTGGGCGTAATTTTATTTACCAAACCAAGTGGTCTAATTGGCGCAATAGGATACGAGCCAGTTATCTGCTTGGTTTTGTTTTTGTAACTACTGAATCGATACTCAACATAGTGCTCTGCTTTCGATTTGGTCCTAATGAGACTTTGGTCTTGGGAAGGTGAAGATAGGTGAAAAAGCCCCTTATCGTGCAAAAGTTTGGCGGAACCTCGGTGGGTTCAATAGAACGAATCCATACCGTCGCTGAACACATCATTAAGGCGAAGAATGATGGTAATCAAGTTGTTGTAGTTGTTTCTGCAATGTCAGGAGAAACCAATCGACTGTTGGGCTTAGCACAACAAATCGATAGTGTACCAACTGCAAGGGAACTTGATGTTTTGCTCTCTGCTGGTGAGCAAGTGTCTATGGCGCTATTAGCGATGACACTCAATAAATTAGGCTATTCAGCTCGCTCACTAACCGGAGCTCAAGCGAACATTGTGACCGATAATCAACACAATGACGCGACGATTAAAATGATTGATACTCGAACGATTACCGAGTTGCTGGCACAAGATCATATTGTGGTGGTAGCGGGTTTTCAGGGTGTGAATGAGAATGGGGATATCACCACTTTAGGACGTGGAGGTTCTGACACTAGTGCTGTGACGCTAGCGGGAGCTCTTAAAGCCGATGAGTGTCAAATATTCACTGATGTGGATGGCGTTTACACATGTGATCCACGTGTGGTTGCAACAGCTCAAAAATTAGAGATCGTTGATTTCCCGTCAATGGAAGAAATGGCACGTAAAGGCGCTAAAGTTCTGCATTTACCTTGTGTGCAATATGCGTGGGAAAATGAAGTTCCTTTACGCGTATTGTCTACTTTTGATGTAAACGCAGGCAGTCTAATCAAAGGTGAGCAGTGTCATAAAGCAGTATGTGGCATTGCGATTCAACGCGACATGGCGCTTATTACTGTGCAACATGATCATTTCCCGAGTTTAGCCAAGCAGTGCCAAATGCTCGGTGTGGAAGTGTGGAGTGTGATCGAAGAGGCAGAATGGACAGGTGCCATTATAAAACGAGACGCTTGTGCTAAATTAGCCCTGGTTTTCAATGACAAAATCCGTAATAGTGAACCCGTTAGTTTATTGACCACGGTAGGTTTACTAGCTCAGGAATTAGTTGAACGCTCATGTGAATTACTTGCAGAACAAGGGATTGAAGTGAGTTCCCTTTCGGTTGATAAACAATCGTTAATGCTAGTTATGCAGCCACAACATGTTGATAAGGCAGCCAATATTTTACATGAGGCCTATATAACGTCAGATGAGCTATTAGCTTTTCACCTAAAACATGTCTCTTTAGGGTGAGAGCGCACTAATAGATAGTTTACGAAAATATAACTTTTAGTGGATAATAGCGCAGTTGCAATATAATACAGAGATTACTCAAGGAGCAAAGAATGCTAATTTTGACTCGCCGCGTTGGCGAAACACTAATGATCGGTGATGAAGTGACAGTAACAGTTCTTGGTGTAAAAGGTAACCAAGTGCGTATCGGTGTGAATGCACCGAAAGAGGTTTCTGTCCACCGTGAAGAAATCTACATGCGCATTCAAGCTGAAAAAGGTAATGGTAGTGTTGCACCTAGCAACTACTAATTATCACAAGGAAGGCTAGCGAATTTTGCTGGCCTTTTTTATGCTTTGAAGTCACTGATATGACAGAAAAGTTTAATTTCACAGCGCTTTGATTAAATAGCCAACGATTGATTTGATTTTTGTCGCTTTTACCAAGAAAGTGTTTGACATATTTTTGGTAAAAAGTAATATGTGCCTCCGCAAGACGGTGAGGTGGCCGAGAGGCCGAAGGCGCTCCCCTGCTAAGGGAGTATACGGTTTATAGCCGTATCGAGGGTTCGAATCCCTCCCTCACCGCCATTCTTGCTTATTTGGTTTAGCATCCAAATAAAGAACAATGTGCGTCCTTAGCTCAGCTGGATAGAGTACCTGGCTACGAACCAGGCGGTCGGAGGTTCGAATCCTCCAGGACGCGCCATATTCTTTCGTAAGATTGAATGTGAAAATGCGGTGAGGTGGCCGAGAGGCCGAAGGCGCTCCCCTGCTAAGGGAGTATACGGTTTATAGCCGTATCGAGGGTTCGAATCCCTCCCTCACCGCCATTTATTGACCATGAGTCAATTTTTTTGTTCAGAAATAAAATTTTTGTGATGTAATTCACATCTTGCGCGCTCATAGCTCAGCTGGATAGAGTACCTGGCTACGAACCAGGCGGTCGGAGGTTCGAATCCTCCTGAGCGCGCCACTTATTTAAAGTTAGTGATACTGTCATTAACTCTGCGCGTCCTTAGCTCAGCTGGATAGAGTACCTGGCTACGAACCAGGCGGTCGGAGGTTCGAATCCTCCAGGACGCGCCACTTATTCA
>NZ_CAWPDB010000118.1:0-36245 GCF_963886625.1 Vibrio sp. V23_P3S9T160 | reverse complement strand
AAGACCATTCGGAAATGTGGGTTGTCTTTTAGTAGGCCAAAATCTAAAAATATATTCTTTATATTCATACTATTATCTATTCAAACCAGAATGTAATGCTTTCAAAACATCGCGAAAATTAAGACGAAACCAGCCTTGATAAGCACTGGTTTCGTCGATGGTGGTTTTTGTTATTTTTTCAGTGCAGCCTTCGACTCCAGCAGCGTATTTAAACATTCGCCGATCTGGCGTACATTTTCTGGGGCCAAGATATCTTCATGTGAACAATCAAACTGATGCTTAATCAACTGGCCGACAAAAGATTGCCAATGAGCATCAATATCATAACCATCTGGCACCGTACGTTGCGCCACAAAAAGGTGGGCCGGACCTTGATAATCAGACGTTTGTGCCTGTGCAAGTAGACGTACCGCATCTTCATAGTTAGCGGTAATCTCATTGAACATCGCCAAACGTTGCTCATCTAATTCAATATCGGTTAGCTCATTGATGGACAGAAACTGCTCTTTTTCACGCTCAATTTCGTACTGCTCTTCTTCATCCATCGGGCCATCCCAGTTCTGACCCTCCGGTGGATAGGTATCCAATAACCCTAAAAAGTGCACCTCTTCACCCTGCTGTTGAAGCTTCGCGGCCAATTTTTGTGCCACAATCCCGCCAAATGAATAGCCTAATAGATGGTAAGGTCCAAATGGCTGTATCTCTCTTAAGACTGGTAATAAACGATCACACACTTCTTCCATCGTTTCACTGGTCGCCATCGCTCCGCCGGGCCGAGGTGATTGCAAACCATAAATGGGATAATGTCCTGTCAGATATTTAGGTAGCCCTGTGTATTGCCAAGCAAAGCCAGAAGCAGAGTTGACGCAAAAAAGTGCTGGGCCACTTCCGGCACGGATAGGCAGCACTTCGCCAAAACCAGCTAAGGTGGGGTCGTTAAAAGCATCTTCATCTAGCAGCAAACTCGCCAGTTTCTCCACCGTAGGATTGACCATGATTTGACCAACTGTGACAGGTAGGTTTAGCGCTCTTCGAATATCTGCCGCTAATTTCATCGCCAGCAGTGAATGCCCGCCGAGCGTAAAGAAATCATCATCAGCAAACAGTGTTTCGACAGCCAATACTTGAGCAAATAGCGTCACCAATTGTGTTTCAAGGCCCGGATGAGCCTTGCGCCCTACCCGTGCTGCGACGTCATTTGGCCGCGGTAATGCTTTTTTATCTAGCTTACCGTTGGCGCTCAGCGGGTAGTGATCCAGTAACACGATAGCCGCCGGAACCATATGGGCTGGTAAATGTTCGGAAAGTTCAGCGCGTAGCTTCTCGCCATTCGTTACGCTCATATCATGCGCGATGACGTAACCGATAATTTGCCGTTCATCAGCGCCTAACATACCTGAATGAGTAGAGAGCGTCTGAGCACAGACCACCGCTTGTTTTACCGCAGGAAGTGCCTGTAATGCGCTTTCAATTTCACCCAGTTCCACACGCTGCCCGCGAATTTTTATCTGATCATCACTGCGTCCTAAATACTCAATCGAGCCACACGCTAACCAACGTACGACATCACCAGTGCGGTACATTCGCTCGCCACAAGTAAATGGATTGGCGATAAACCGATCTGCCGTTAACGCACTGCGATTAAAGTAACCGATGGCTAATTGCTCGCCAGCAAGATAGAGCTCGCCCGGCACACCGATTGGTACCGCTCTTAAAAAGCTATCGAGCACATAGACTTGGGTGTTCCATACCGGTAAACCAATCGGTGCACTACGGCCAACGCTTGCGTTTAATGCCTCGCCGTAAGCTGGATAATAAGTCACGTCAACCGCCGCTTCCGTCGGGCCGTACAAGTTATGCAGCGGTGCATTAATTCTACGTGCGTACTGATGGCAGAGCTCTTTCGCAAGCGCTTCACCTGAGCAAAATACTTGCTTGAGGCTTGGTGCTACGGTGAAACCCGTTGGCTGATTCGCTTCAATTGAGGCCATGAAAGCTGCCAGCATTGAAGGTACAAAGTGCATCGTGGTCACGTGATAATCGTCAATTATTTGCAATAACCATTCAGGGTCTTTATGCGCTTCAGCCGGAGCCATCACTAAGCTAGCCCCTTCCAGCAAGGGCCAGAAAAACTCCCACACGGAGACATCAAAACTGCACGGCGTTTTTTGCAATACCACATCCTCAGAGCTCAAGGGATATTGGTGCTGCATCCACTTCAATCGGTTGACAATCGCTTGATGAGAAACCAACACCCCTTTGGGGTTACCTGTTGAACCTGAAGTGTAAAGCAAGTAGGCCGCATTTGAGGGGGTAAGTCCATCTGCGCGGTTCTGCCGCTCTGCGCGCACGGGGGCTGGTAACTTATCCAGCAACAATAGTCTCGCTAAACCTTCAAAACGTGAGGTGAATGAAGAGCAAGTGATGATCAGCGTAGGCTTAGCATCATTGATCATGTAGGCCAAGCGCTCATCCGGATAGCCAACATCCAACGGTAAATAAGCCGCACCACATTCAATAATACTGTAGATCGCCAAGCTCAAGGTTGCGCTGCGTGGCAAGGCAACAGCAACAATATCCCCGGCCTTAACACCTTGCTTAAGCAGCAAATCGGCAATGGCGGCAACCTGCTCAGCCAGTGCTTGATAGGTAAAACGGTGCTCACTATCAATTAAAGCCAACTGATGTGGAGAACGTTGTTGCTGCGTGATCATCAAATCACGCAGTGTCGTGCGTTCAACGGCGGTTTTGGTCTGGTTGACGCGTTGCTGCAATTCAATTTCGCCACTTAACCGCAGATCCCATTCAGCGAAAGGCTTATCACTCGAAACCATAAACTCATCCAGCATTTGCTCAAATCGTTGTACGATCTGTTTTGCTACGCCGACTCGGTCTCGATATTCAAACAGGATATGCAGTTGCTCTCCCGGTAAGACGAGAATGGTTAATGGATAATGGGTATAGCCACGATTGTGGATAGCCATTAATTTCGCGCCGCTAAAGTCTTGCTGGTACCAACGGCTATGATCTGGATAGTTTTCGACCACTAGCAAGGTATCAAAGAGTGTTTTTCCACCCACCAGTTGCTGGATCTCACCCAAGCCAAGTTCATCGTGCTCCAGTAATTGGATTTGGATCGCTTGGTGCGCTTTTAATTGCTCACTCAAACTAAGGTGAGGTTGCAGTGTCACACGGACAGGCACCGTATTACTGAATAACCCTATCTGTTCATCAATACCGGCAATACGACTGAACCGACCAGAGATTGGCGTACCAAAAACCACCTCTTCACGGCCCGTCATGCTGGCGAGAATACTCGCCCAAAGGCCTTGCATTAAGGTGCTCATGGTTAAGCCATGATGTCGTAAACACTGATTTAACTGATCCGTTTTATGCTTTGATAGCCATAACTGATGCTCGTTAACTTCCTCGCTAAGCGGAATATCATCAAAAGCCATACACGGCTGAACATCAGCTAATACTTTGCGCCAAAGCTCGGTCGCAACGGTTTTATCGCGCTGCGTTAGCTGGCTCACAACGTGAGCATAGCCGACGGTTACAGGAGGTAAATTCGAGACCCCTTGGGCGTATGCACTAAGAAAATCATTCAATAAAATCGGCGTTGACCAGCCATCGACCACCAGATGATGTGCTGAAAGGAGCAGTGTGCTTTGCTGATCACCATGAAAAATCAACTGGGCCTGCAACAGGCTGTGGGTAGGATCGTTAAGGTCAAACTGGCGGCTTAGCTCTTGCTTCTCTAACTGATCAATCAACGCGCTTTGCTCATCACCACTCATGTTTGTTATGTCATAACGTGTCAGTGGCCAACTTGGATTAACCTGCGTCATCACCTGTACGGTACGCCCCAATATCGAACTATCAAATCGAGCGAGCAACTGCGGATGACGCCTAATCACCGCATTAAGCGCTTCGCTCACGCGATGCTCAGACAGTTGACCTTGGAAAGTAAGACGCGTGGTGGAGTTATAACTGCTATTTTTATCCCCTAATTGAGATTGGAACAGTAATCCTTCTTGTAAAGGCAATGCTGGCAGTACATCCGCTAACTTGCCATAGTGGTGTTGCAATAGGCTCGCTTGTCGCAGTGTGATTCCCGGCTCGGTATAGTCAGCAGGTACAGAGAGGTCCAACTCAGCACTATCGCCAACTTGTAGCGCTTGCTGTATTTTCAGCAGCTCACTTTCAATCTGTTGGCTCAGCGACACCATTTCCTGTTGGCTGAACAGATGAGCATTCCAAGACCAGTTGAGCACCAATCGCGGCGTTGCCGATTCTTCGACGAAAATATTTAGCTCTAAGGGATGCTGCAAAGCCCGTTCACTGTTTAAGGTGACGGCAAATGTATCGGCAAACTGCCCACTATATTGCTGTGGTGACCACTGACCATCGCTGCTTTGGAAACGGCCAAGGTAATTAAACAGCAATGACGGTTGGCGTGTATTCGCCAACGTGCGTAACTCATCTCGATACGGATTATCAAGATAGCGCAGCACCATATAACCTAGCCCTTTATCTTTCACACTGCGCTTACTTTGCTTCACTTCACGTAACCGCTCGCGGTAATCAGCATGCTTTGGCACGCTAATGATCAACGGATATTCGGTGGTAAACCACCCTAGGGTTTGATTGAGATCGATCCCCTCTTTACACTCTTCACGGCCATGAGATTCGACGTTCACTTTAATCTCTTCACACCCATAAAGTCTTGCGATCGCCCCCGTAACCGCGGCTAATAGCATCTCTTCAATATCGAGATTCATCTGGTGTGTGGGTAATTCAAATAAAGGCTGCGTAACGGCATGAGAGAGTGGCGTACGCCAATGCGTCATGCGTATTTTATCGACAGGATCCTTGATGGGAGCAACAGCACGCTGTGCCTGCGCTCGCCAAAATGGCATTTGCGCAGCAGCGACCGCTAAATGTTGATACAGCGCTTTTGACCAACAATGGATACCGGTAACCTCCTCAGAAATCACCGCCACTTCACCTGTGACTTGTGCTTGAGTTAATGCCTGCAACTGCGGAAGCAATATTCGCCAAGAGACACCATCGATAAGGAAATGGTGAACAAGGATCATGAGACTTTTACGCCCACTGCGCTCCGTTATCATCATCAAGCGTAATAGCTGACCCGATGATATTGACATCGACTGACTGCGCTGGCTAAACAGACTGTCCAACACGTTGCCATCTAGCCTCTCAACCGAAACCGATTCAACCCAGTTTTTTACATCAAGATTTTGCAGCGCCTCAATATGGTATTGCTGCTCTTTTTGGACCAAGCGACACACGGAATGGTTGGCGACCAGTTGCACTAAACTGGCTTGCAAGTGCGCTAATTGGGTTTCGCTTTCCACCTCAACAAGCACACTTTGCACATAGTTAGTTGTATTAGAAAATGTCTCCTCAAACCATTGCCACATAGGTAGAGGCCGAATAATGCCTTCTTGTTTCTCGCGCTGTTGTTGCTGTAGTGGCACCATTTGGCTCGCCATCATACCCAGTTGACGGGCTGCAAAAATAGCTTTGGGTCGTAGATCATAGCCCGCCTTTCGCAATCGCGTCCCAAGGCTCATTGCCGAAATACTGTCCCCGCCTAGGTTAAAGAAGTCATCTGACATTCCTACGTCACTGACACCGAGTAGCTCGGTGATCGCATCACATAACAGCTGCTCTGGTTGGGTTATTGGGGCCACGCGTTCGCTACGCGTGCCTGCCGAGTACTTAGGGAGCGCTTTTCTATCGATTTTCCCATTCACATTCAAAGAGAAAGCATCCAAGATCATCACATTGGCTGGCTGCATATAGTCAGGCAGCGCCTGTGCGATAAGACTTTGCAGTCTTTGCTCTGTGAACGCGGGTTGAACTGACTCACCCTGAGTCCCTTTCTCTAAAGTACAGTAAGCCAATAAACGATGAGTATCGCCAACAGGCTCTGCTACGACTACCGTCGTATTAACACCATCAATCGCATTAATAGCACTTTCTACATCGCCCAATTCAATACGAAAACCGCGAATTTTGATTTGGTGATCACACCGGCCAACAAAATCCAGTAACCCATTGTCTCGCCACTTCACCAAATCACCAGTGCGGTACATTATCTTGCCATACGCAAAGGGGTTCGCCACAAAACGTTCTGCTGTCATACTTGGCTGGTTGAGGTAGCCCTTTGCTAACCCCGCACCCGATAAATAAAGCTCACCCACCTCACCAATAGCAACAGGCTCTAAATTTTCATCAAGCACGTAAACACAAGCACCGGCAATTGGTCGACCAATGACAGGCGATGCATCTGCATCAAGCGAAGCGCTGATCGCATCAACCGTAAATTCTGTTGGTCCATAAAAGTTTTCCACCAGCAGTTCGGGAAACTCACTCACACGGGACCAAAGCTTTTGTGGTATGGCTTCACTACCAATCAAAACTAACGTCGGCACGTGAGCGCTCGTCATTAATCCACTATCGAGCATTTGATCAAACAGTAAAGGCGGTAAATCAAGAGCATCGATATTATCTTCAGCAACACACTGAACCAGTTCGTAGGCGTCTTTCCGTTGTTCATCGTCATACAAATACATAGTATGGCCAGACAACATCCAGAGTACTTGCTCCCAAGAAGCATCGAAGGAGAATGACGTCGTATGCGCTGCACGAACAGTAATAGCTTGTTCTGGTAACTGACGACGTGTCGCCAGTTTTCTGATAGCCGCAGAAAAAATCGAACCTTGATGAGAGCGCAGTAAATTCAACAGCGCTCCATGTGTGTTCATGACCCCTTTCGGGTGACCAGTCGAACCTGAAGTAAAGATGATATAAGCCACGTCGCTGTGACTGATCGTCGGTTTGGGTTGTGGCGCAGTGTGAATGCGAGCCAATTCAGGAAAAGCAATAAACCTAGGGACGTAGCTTATCGATGAATAAGCCATGTTTTGCTCATCCTCCTCCACAACTAAGCACCAAGGACGTGCTTGTTCAACAATCGATTCAATACGTTCTATGGGATAATCAAGATCGATAGGCAGGTAAATCGCACCCGCTCGCAAAATCGCTAGCATAGTCACGACGCTTTCAGGCCCACGTCGTAACGCGACACCTGCAATATCACCTTGGCGCAAGCCCGCGGTAATCAGTTGATCCGCTCGAGTTTCAATAAGGTGATTGAAGGCATCAAATGTCCAACGCTGCTGTTTAAACACCAAGGCATCTTCGTTTGGCTTGCTCTCAACTGTCTGCTGCCATACATCCAGCACAGTTTGCTCTGTTTCATGTTCATGTTGTGGCCCCACCGACCACAAAGCAATCTGCTGCTTCTCGCTCGGCGGGATTAACTCTACCAAATCAAGTGGCTGTGTTGGATGGTTGGCAATCTGCTCTACCATCGCAACAAAACGAGCGGCATGAAGTTCTAATGACTCTTGGCTATATTTGGTGCTGTTGGCCGTGATATTAACACTCAATGTCTGACCATCGAGCACTGGCGAAAATTCAATCTCATCAATCGGACCTGCCGAGAGGATATGTGTCTCAGTCTCTACGCCAGATAAACTCAGTGCAGCTTCAAAGGGTTTAAAGTTGAGTATCGGGCCATAGAGCGGCTGGCCTACTAATCCCAAATCACGCTGGATCTGCTCAGCGTCATACATCTGGTGGCGACGAACTTGGCGGATGGTTTTATTCATCTCTCGCGCCACATCAATAATGCTCATTTGTGGATGAAGTGACAGCGCCACCGGCAGTACATTCACTACCGCACCAGCGGCACAAGTGGCGGCATTGCCCATTCGGCGCATAAAGGGGACACCCACACACACTTGCTCTTGCCCAGAATGTAAATGGAGATAAGCAAATACCATCGCCATCGCAAGCTCGGCGGGTAACAACTGTGGACTATAGCGAGTTAACCACTCTCCACCGATTAATGGCACGGTGTGAGTGATCGTGCTCGATGATGTATTGGCTGAGCTACCTGTGGTGAGCGAAATAACATTGGGTAAATGAGCCGCTTGCGTTTGCCAAAAGTCGTACGCCTGCTGGCGCGCTGCTGAGTCTAAAAATTGCTGATATTCTTGAATTACATCACTAAAAGCGCTGAACTCTTGAGGTTTCGCAGCGCCAATCCGCCAATGGTTATAAAGTTGGCAGATGTATTGACTGATAGCATTCACGCTGAACCCATCCACGTCAATATGATGGTAACGTTGATACCAAAACCATTGCGGTGCATTGCTTGAACCAACATCAATTAAACAGTGTCGGAAACGCCTCTTTCTTGATGAAATGTCCAACCGCTGCGCAAGATCGTGCTTCATCCACTCCCGAGCCGACTCTTCTGGCAAGGCGGCTTGTGAAAAGTCGAGGATTTCAAGCCACTGCCCTTCTTCATCCGCTGGATAAAACTGCTGCCTCACGCTGCCATCGCTCTCTAAATAATGGCAGTGAAGGGAATCAACGCCTTGCAAGCCGATGGCTACCGCGTTTGAAAATAACTCAATATCGATTTGACCTTGAATCACCACGTAGTGGGCAACATTAAATTGCTCTGGATTGGGCATCATCTGCTCGGCAAACCAAATACCTTGCTGTGTACCGATAAGAGGCCACTGATCCTCTTGCACTGATGAGTTGTACATCTCTTTATTCCTAACAAAAGTCATTGCCTATGTCCCTTTTTGTTACCCCGCTTAACAAGCATGAATGAACAGCGCCGCTATTGCAGGAGTCAAAACTCGTTTGGTTTAAGCTCGAATATCTAACCACTGAGCTTCGATGTAGTTGCAACACTCTTGTTTTGACCTCGGTCCAAGGATGGCTTGCCAACCAGCGGGAATGGCTTTGAATTCTGGCCATAAACTGTATTGATTATGCGAATTGATCAGCACTAAAAATTGATGCTTAGATTCATCAAAAGGGTTGGTGTATTTTTCTGACATATTTCTCTCTACCGCTGAAAATTAAAGATAAGGTTCTAAAACATATGACAAGCCATCGATGATCCCGCCGCGCCAACAGAGTCGATCGTGACCGCCGTCAAACAGACGAAATTGAATTCGATGCTGTTGTGAAGCCAACTGTTGGTATAGATCTCGACTTAAATCGATCATGATGTCTTCGCCGCTACCCACTTCGAGGAAAAGCGTAAGACGTGAATTGGCACCTAAACCTTGATGTACCTCTTGGCTCATTTTGCTTAATCGCGAGTCGCTTTTCGGTGGACAATATTCACTGGGGGGTTTAACGATCGAGAAATCGGGCCACCAAAATGAACCCGATTGACAAACCACAGAACCGAATCGCTGCGGCCAGTGTAATACTGCGTACATTGCCGCTAAGCCTCCTAAACTCTGGCCTACGATCACCGTTTGGTCTGCATCGCGGGTTACTCTGACGCGCTCGTTAATCGAGGGGAGTAACTCCTCCATCACGGCTTGCCAAAAAAGCGGATTACAGCTGAGATCATCACTGCGTTGTTGAGCGCTAATTTCGTCAATCAACACATAGAGCGCCGCTGGAAGCTTTCCACTGTGGGTCGCCTGTGAAAGAGCCTCATAAACCGGCATCGATTGAGACCAAAAACGGCCATCCAGCATCAACACCAAGGGTAACGGCTCAGTGGTGGGTCTTTGCGCAGTCGAATAAAGCCAAATCTCGCGCGATGTACCGAGCAAAGTGCTGCGCCAAGTAAAGGTCGAATCAGCACTTTTGAAGCACTGACCTTGCGCTGAATCGAAACCGAGCCACTCTGTTTGCGTAAGCGCTTTAGGCATATGACAAGGTGTTTTCGCGCGCCCCCACTCGCATTTTGACAAATCATTTTGAGCCAGTGGATCAGCGCAACTCAGTGGAAAAATGGAGCGTAGCCATTGCCGATGTTGGTGGCGCATTGCATCGTATGAACCTTGGTAACTTGGCTGCACTAACGCTTCTGGGACAGGAATAAAAGAATACCCTCCTCGCCAACTCTGTTTGACGCTATCGATATAAAACCACACATCGGTATTATCGATATGAGTAAACTTCGCCATCGAAAAACTGTGATGATCGGTGACACCATTAATATCAACGTAGATCGCTTGATTTGCGGCCACACTCTGCTTCGACCCACGCCATAAAAAAAGTACTTTTGCATATTCGCCGTTTATTTCAATCACATAAGGCATGCCGATCGATTGCACATGTGCCCACCAAGGATCGTCACCAATAGAGCCGCCCTCTTGAATAAAACGGGCCAACACCCCATTGAGCTCAGACCTCTCTTGTGAGCTCTCCTGATTAACAATCATTACTAAAACCACCCCATATCAAGCCTAGTATTTTTGAAACATAGAAACTAAGTAGCATAAAACTGCATTGATGATATTGCAAATAATAACAATTATCATTAACATTACAACCAGCAACAGTTGATTCGATAATGGTTGCAGCAACATCATTTTTTCTATTAAGGAACTTTTAGGTCATGAAGCCCATGGATATGAATAACGGTAATGGTAAGGCAGTCAGAAATATCAATAAGACTCAACTCGCCACACTGATTGGCATCCTCTGCGTGAGTACTAGCGCAAATGTTGTCGCGGAACAGCTCGAAAAAAAAGAGCCACAGAAAAAGCAAGATACTGTGGTTGTGGTGGGTGAGAAATTGGGAGGAACACTGGCCGAAAACACCAGTTCGCTCACCCTATTCACCGATGAAGTGGATGATGGTGAAAGCCGAGATTACTACGATCTGCTCGACCGCGTACCAAACGTACTCAATGCACCTTCGGGCATTCCACACATTCGTGGGGTCGATGGACGTGGCCCTGGCGAAGGTTTTCTTACCTTCATGACAGGCGCAACACCTCGCGTCAATACAACGGTAGACGGCGTCTCTGAATCTTGGTCTGGAGAAGCGTTTGGCAAAGCTGGACTGTGGGATACAGAACAAGTGGAAGTCTATAAAGGGCCGCAATCCACCAACCAAGGCCGCAATAGTATTGCCGGTGCGGTTGTAATCAAAACTAAGGATCCAACGTTCCACCGTGAGGGTAAAGTTCGCGCTGGTTATGAAAATGAAGACAGTAAATATCATCTCGCAGGGGTCGTGTCGGCACCTCTGGTTGAAGATACTTTAGCGTTTCGTCTTGCCGCCGAAGGTACCAAAGGCAATACCCCTATCGATTACTCTCTGCCTAACGGCGATCAGTACCCTTGGGATCCTTCCGAGCTCGAATCCTATAATGTCCGTGGTAAATTATTGTGGAAACCTCAAGGAAATGACAAGCTAACAGCCAAGCTAACGGTTGGTAGCCGTAATGAAGAGGGGCAATACACCAACTTCGTTACCAAGCCGGGCACACTTGAACTGCATAGCAAAAGTGGCACGCGTCGCCAAGAAACCAAAAGCTGGAATATCAACCTAGACGTCAATTATGTGATTAATGATGAACTGACAACGGATATTTTAGTCGCCCATCGTAACTACACCACCAAGTTCAAAGCTTATCCTGATACTAATTGGTATGGTGATGTGGATGAAGATAACTACACCGCAGAAGCAAAGCTTACATATCAATCACTTGATGAAAGGTACAATGCGATTCTAGGCCTAGCCAGCTTCTTCAAAGATCAATACACCGAAACAGATTCATTAAAACGTAAAGATGAAGTTTTAACCAACTCAATCTACTTTGACTCAAGAATTCGTTTGGATAATCGCTGGCAGCTATTATTAGGTGCACGTTATGAAAGAGATGAACTGAAGCGAGATTTCGATCACGCTACCCTACCACTCGATTTTAAAGCCGATGAAGATGACGGCATCCTATTGCCTAAGATTGGTCTATTACTTGATGTCTCAGATCACTCCACCCTCGGTCTTACGGCCCGTAAAGGCTACAATGCTGGTGGATTAGGCTATAACGAGTACAAAGAAGAAGTTTTTGTTTTTGAACAAGAAAAAGTCTGGAGCTACGAGCTAAGTTCTCGTTCAAGCTTCCTGGATGACAAGCTGGATCTTACTGCTAACCTGTTCTACAACGACTACAAAAATTATCAAACTTCGGTCTCTGGTAACAGCGGAAAACGCTTCGATACCTATATCACCAATATACCGAAAGGGAAAACTTACGGTACGGAAGTTGAAGCCTCTTACTGGTTTGATTCTGGGCTCGACCTGTTTGCGTTTGTCGGTCTTCTTAAAACGGACATCAGCGAAGGACCAACCGGTACCTCCACCAATCTCTCAGGCAATGAGTTCAGTTACGCTCCTAAACTGTCTGCAGGTGCGGGCTTTACTCAACACTTAGATTCTGGTCTATTTTTTGGTGCTCGTGTTAACCACGTTTCCGATTACTATACCGATTTAGCCAACACAGAGAGTAAAACGGCTGGCGATTACACCGTGTTCAATCTGAATGCAGGTTACACTCTCAACGATTTGACTATTCGCGCTTACGTGAAAAACGTCACTGATGAAGAGTACGTGATTCGCCAGAAAAGTGATCTCTACGAAGTCGGTGGTCCACGCACCTTTGGCATAGTCGCTGATTACCAGTTCTAGTTAGTAACTCTGACTCACTCTCCTAGACATCAACACTTTGTTTTTGACTGGGGGAGTGATTTTTCACTCAATCTGAGATAAACGTCACCACGCAGGCGACGCATCGAACAAGTTCACTCACTCGATAGGTAAAATAGGCATGCTCATCATTCCAAACTGGCCATCTTTCATCCAATACCACCAGCTTGAAGTGAAGTATCTACCTGAATACAAAAATAAACTTGAAGAGCAAGGGATCTCCCTGCCCTCTTCTTTAAACCAAGCCGTGCTAAAGCGCCATTGTGAATTTTTAGCTGGCAGGATGTGTGCAAAACACTGCCTAACCAAACTGGATCAATCACAGTCGCTAACGTTAGAGATTGGCAAGGGGAACCAAGCGGTTTGGCCGCAAAATATCGTAGGCTCAATATCCCATTGCCATGGCTACGCTATCGCAGCCGCCACTCACCAGACTCAAGCGTGTGCCGCTCTTGGTATTGATATTGAACAACTCATACGAGATGAATGGCTCAGTGATATTCGCCAGCAAGTAATGACACCCGCAGAGCACATTTTTGCTCATCACTTTGCCCAATTAGCGAGCTTTATTACGCTGATTTTTTCCGCAAAGGAATCGATTTATAAAGCCATTTATCCATGGGTTGAACAGGTTCTTGATTTTCACGTGGTAGAACTGATCCATGTTGACAAACACGCCAAACGACTCATTTTTCAGATTCACACTGATCTTCATCCTTTTTTAAATCCATCATACACAATCAGCGTTGGTTACCAATGGCCTGACAGTGAGTATGTACTGACTTGGTGTTATTTAAGTCAAGCCCATTTTTCGACACATAAAAAATAGCCTGCTGACACTGCTTTATAACGCCCCATATCAACCTAATACTGGCGTAGCAGCGTACAAAATTCCGTCAAAGGTATAAAACCTTATCTTTCCTTGGTTGTTATTCGCTTGGCAAAGCACGATAATCACCAGATCGGAACTTAAGACTTATATAACTATGACCGAATATTTTTTGTTATTAATCGGCACTGTACTGGTCAATAACTTTGTACTGGTAAAGTTTCTAGGGCTATGTCCTTTCATGGGCGTATCAAAAAAACTAGAAACCGCAATAGGGATGGGGTTAGCGACGACTTTCGTGCTAACTCTAGCGTCAGTGTGTGCGTATTTAGTAGAAAGCTATGTCCTTAAACCATTAGGTATTGAGTACTTACGCACCATGAGCTTTATTTTAGTGATTGCCGTGGTGGTGCAGTTCACCGAAATGGTGGTACACAAAACCAGCCCAACGTTATATCGCCTGCTCGGGATTTTCCTTCCTCTTATCACCACCAACTGTGCGGTACTTGGGGTTGCGCTTCTCAACATCAACGAAAATCATAACTTCATTCAATCCATTATTTATGGTTTTGGTGCCGCGGTTGGGTTCTCATTGGTATTGATTCTGTTTGCTTCCATGCGCGAACGCATCGGCGTAGCCGACGTACCAACGCCCTTCAAAGGGGCATCCATTGCTATGATAACCGCAGGTCTTATGTCACTCGCCTTCATGGGTTTTACAGGATTGGTGAAGTTGTAATATGAGCACAATACTCATCGCTATTCTTGCACTTGTCGCATTGGCCGCTGTGTTTGGCGCTATCTTAGGTTTTGCCTCTATCCGCTTTAAAGTAGAAGCCGATCCTATCGTCGATCAGATTGATGCGATTTTACCTCAGACACAATGCGGTCAATGTGGCTATCCGGGCTGTCGCCCTTATGCACAAGCCATTGCCAATGGCGATAAAATCAACAAATGCCCGCCCGGCGGCCAAGCAACCATTGAAAAATTGGCTGACTTAATGGGCGTTGAAGCCGAAGAGTCTGCGCATGATCTTGATAATAAGGTCAAAACCGTTGCCTTCATTCATGAAGATATGTGCATCGGTTGTACAAAATGCATTCAAGCTTGTCCCGTAGATGCCATTGTTGGTGGAACTAAGGCTCTGCATACCGTGATCAAGTCAGAATGTACTGGCTGTGATCTGTGTGTTGCTCCCTGCCCAACGGACTGTATTGAAATGATCCCGGTAGAAACTACGACCGATACTTGGAAGTGGCAAATGAACGCGATTCCTGTTGTTGATGTTACCGACTCTGCCTCACGTGCGCAGAAAAGCGTGAATTAAGGATTGGTATGTTGTCATTAATAGAACAAATCAAAGCTGGCACTCTCTGGAACTTCCCTGGAGGCATTCACCCGCCAGAAAATAAACAGCAATCAAATCAAACGGCACTCACTCATGCCGGTATACCGCAAGAAATTGTCTTGCCACTCAAACAGCATATTGGCCGAGCCGGTGATTTACTGGTCAGTGTTGGCGATAAAGTACTCAAAGGCCAACCACTGACACAATACACCTCAACCTTCATGTTGCCTGTACACGCTTCAACCTCTGGCATCATTACCGCCATTGAACCGCGCACCACGGCGCACCCTTCTGGGTTAAGTGAAATGTGTATTGTCATCACACCTGATCAGCAAGATGAGTGGGCAGTGCGCGCACCGCTGGCTGATTATCGACAACACTCCCCAGAACAATTGATTGAAGTCATTCGTCAAGCTGGTATCTCAGGGTTGGGCGGCGCCGGTTTTCCTACTGCAAAAAAAATGCAATCAGGCCTCGCTCGCACTGATATTTTGATCATCAACGCCGCCGAATGTGAACCTTACATCACGGCCGATGATGTACTCATGCAGCACCATGCCGCAGAGATCATCGATGGGATCAGTATTGTAGAGCACATTCTTAAACCCAAATTAACCATCATCGGTATTGAAGATAACAAACCTGAAGCAATTCAAGCGTTAGAAGCCGCCGCAATACATAAAGACATCGTGATCCGCGTGATCCCAACCAAATACCCTTCAGGTGGTGAAAAGCAGTTAATTAAATTGCTGACCAACCAAGAAGTGCCTGCGGGTAAAATTCCAGCCGATATTGGCTTGATGGTACAAAATGTTGGCTCTATCTACGCGATTAAACGCGCCGTTATGGATGGCGAACCCCTGATTAACCGCGTAGTCACCTTAACGGGCAATACGTTTAAACAGCCCCGGAATGTCTGGGTTTTATTAGGCACACCCGTACAATATTTACTCGAACAATTTGGCTATAAGGCAGATAAAAAATTACCGCGTCTTATTATGGGCGGCCCGATGATGGGGTTCACCCTGCCTCATTCACAAGTTCCGATCACCAAAACCACCAACTGCATTCTGGCACCCACTCGTAAAGAGATTGCCTCTTCACAACATGAAATGGCCTGCATTCGCTGTAGTCAGTGCGCGGAAGCCTGCCCGGCCTCCTTATTACCTCAGCAACTGTTCTGGCACGCGAAAGCGGAAGAATATGATAAGTGTGAAGAACTGAACCTCAAAGATTGCATTGAGTGCGGGGCTTGTGCTTATGTTTGCCCCAGTGAAATTCCATTGGTGCAATACTATCGTCAAGCCAAGGCTGAGATAAAAACTCGCCAGCAAGAATCAGAAGCCGCTGAACGTGCCAGAGTACGTTTCGAAGAGAAAAAAGCACGTTTAGAACGCGATAAAGCCGATCGCGAGAATCGTTTCAAAAAAGCAGCCGATGAACGTCGTCAAGAGATGAAACACACAGGCGGCGACGATGCGATTGCAGCGGCCATTGCTCGCGTTCAAGCGCAAAAAGCACAAACAGAAAACAACCCAAGCACCGTAAAACCCGCCGTTGCTGCGGCTATTGCTCGCGCTAAAGCCAAGCAAGCCGAAGCACTGCAAGCAGGTCAAGTCGAGCCAGATAACGCTGAAATGGTTAAATTGCGCGAAGAGCGCAAACGTCAAGCTCGCGAGAAAAAAGCGCAGCAAACCAGTGCTGATGCGCCACCAGCAGAAACTGGTGATGATAAAAAAGCGGCAGTCGCTGCCACCATTGCCCGCGCGAAAGCACGCAAGGCCGAGCAGCAAACGGCGCCAAGTGAACCTCAGCCAACGCTTGAACCTGCACCTGCTCAACCTGAGGATGCCAAAAAAGCGGCAGTCGCTGCCGCCATTGCTCGCGCCAAAGCACGCAAGGCAGAGCAGCAAACGGTGCCGAGTGAACCTCAGCCAACACTTGAACCTGCACCTGCTCAACCTGAGGATGCCAAAAAAGCGGCAGTCGCTGCTGCCATTGCCCGCGCCAAAGCACGCAAGGCAGAGCAGCAAACGGCGCCGAGTGAGCCTCAGCCAACACTTGAACCTGCACCTACTCAACCTGAGGATGCAAAAAAAGCGGCAGTCGCTGCTGCCATTGCCCGCGCGAAAGCACGCAAGGCAGAGCAGCAAACGGCGTCGAGTGAACCTCAGCCAACACTTGAACCTGCACCTGCTCAACCTGAGGATGCCAAAAAAGCGGCAGTCGCTGCCGCCATTGCACGCGCCAAAGCGCGCAAGGCAGAGCAGCAAACGGCACAAGCGAAAAACAATCATAATTCTGAGGAGAATAATTAGTGGCCTTTTTTATTGCCAGCTCCCCCCATGCACACAGCAAACGCAGCACATCAGAGCTGATGAAGTGGGTCGCCTTGTGCGCCTTACCGGGGCTTATCGCGCAGAGCTACTTCTTTGGTTGGGGTACTCTCATTCAACTAATGCTCGCTATCATCATCGCTTTGGCTTTTGAATCTGCCGTTATGCTACTGCGTAAGCGCTCACCACTGTTGGCAATCAAAGATTACAGCGCCGTGGTCACCGCTTGGCTTCTGGCCATTGCCATTCCTCCGATGTCCCCTTGGTGGGTTATCTTTATTGGCCTTATTTTTGCCATCATTATTGCAAAACACTTATACGGCGGACTAGGACAAAACCCATTCAACCCCGCCATGATTGCTTATGTGGTTTTGCTTATCTCTTTCCCTGTGCAGATGACCAGTTGGATTGCTCCAACGGAATTAGCCCCGGATCCAATCTCGTTTAGTGATGCATTTTCACTTATTTTCAGTGGCTTCAACGTAGAAGGTTTATCACTACAACAAATCCGAACGGGTATCGATGGTGTCACTATGGCCACCCCATTGGACGCCGTAAAAACCGGATTACATAATGGTGAGACTCTGCATGAAGCGATGAGCCAGCCTCAATTTAGTGGGTTAGCTGGGCTTGGCTGGGAATGGGTTAACCTTGCCTATTTAGCTGGCGGCTTATTATTGATCAAACTACGTGTGATCAACTGGCATATCCCGATTGCGGTGCTGTGTGGTTTAGTAATGGCAAGTGCTTTCACTGCGCTTATTGAACCGGGAGCAACCGCCTCACCCTTGTTTCATTTGCTCTCGGGCGCGACTATGCTCGGCGCTTTTTTCATCGCAACCGATCCAGTCACCGCTTCCACAACCGTCAAAGGTCGCTTAATTTACGGCGCATTTATTGGCATGATGATTTTCATTATCCGCAGTTGGGGAGGCTTCCCTGACGGGGTAGCCTTCGCTGTATTACTTGCCAACATGTGTGTCCCACTGATTGATTACTACACTAAACCTCGAACCTACGGGCATTAAGGAGCGCTATGTTAACCGCCATTCGCAATAACGGTTTGATTCTCGCTATCTTTGCCTGTGCTTCAACAGGTGTTGTAGCGTTAACCCAATACCTAACAAAAGATCAAATAACCAAGCAAGAGCAGATTCAACTGCAATCGATTTTAAACCAAGTGATCCCGCACAGTTTGCACGACAACGAACTGTACAAATCCTGTACACTGGTGACTGATCCTGCACTTGGTACAGACCAACCTATGCACGCTTATATTGCCACACAAGACGGTGAACCGAGTGGACTGGCTATTGAAGCCATCGCACCTGATGGCTATAACGGCGCGATCAAGGTAATTATTGGCATCAAGCACGATGGCACCATCACAGGGACTCGCGTTCTGTCTCATCAAGAAACACCGGGGTTAGGTGACAAAATAGATTTACGCGTCACTGATTGGATATTGAGCTTTACTGGCAAGCAAGTCACTGAGCAAAATATCGAGACTTGGAAAGTGCGCAAAGATGGGGGACAATTTGATCAGTTTACTGGAGCGACGATTACGCCGCGAGCCGTCGTCAAAGCGGTGAAAAATACCGCTCAGTTTGTGAATCAACATCGAGAAGCACTATTAGCACAACCTTTTGACTGTAAAGGAGCCAGCAATGAGTGATCATAAGACACTGATTAAAAACGGGATGTGGAGCAACAACCCTGCGCTCGTTCAACAACTTGGACTGTGCCCTTTACTAGCGGTTTCTTCCACTGTCACTAATGCGCTAGGTTTAGGCGTTGCAACATTGCTGGTTCTCGTCTGTTCAAATGTCACCATCTCATTAGTACGGGATTATGTCCCCAAAGAAGTTCGTATCCCTGTGTTTGTGATGATCATCGCCGCACTAGTAACTTGCGTACAACTGTTAATGAATGCCTACGCTTACGGCCTGTACCTATCGCTAGGGATCTTCATTCCTCTGATTGTGACCAACTGTATCATCATCGGTCGCGCCGAAGCATTTGCCTCAAAAAATGCAGTGTTGCCTTCAGCACAAGATGGATTTTGGATGGGCATGGGAATGACCACTATTCTGGTCATTTTGGGCGCACTGCGTGAAGTAATTGGCAATGGCACACTGTTTGATGGTGCTGATTTATTACTGGGTCATTGGGCAACCATTTTACGCATTGAGGTCTTCCATTTTGACAACAGCTTCTTGCTTGCGCTCTTGCCGCCTGGAGCGTTTATTGGTGTTGGCTTTTTGATTGCAGCTAAAAATATCATCGATAAAAATCTGGCTGCTCGCCAACCTAAAGAACAAAAGCCCGTCATAGAACGAGCACGCGTTACTAACGCTTAGCGAAATCATAAGGAAGTTTTCCAAACGATGAATAATGTCAAACGAGTCGAGATCCTCGAGCGCTTACGGGCCAATAACCCGAAGCCAGAAACCGAGCTTAAATGGAGCACACCGTTTGAGTTACTGATCTCAGTACTGCTTTCCGCTCAAGCGACTGACGTCAGCGTTAATAAGGCCACTGACAAACTTTACCCTATTGCTAATACGCCACAAGCCATCTTTGATCTTGGCGTTGATGGGCTAAAGCAATACATCAAAACCATTGGTTTATTCAATTCCAAAGCAGAAAACGTCATAAAAACTTGCCGTATATTATTGGATCAATACGCAGGAGAAGTGCCAGAGAGCCGTGAAGCATTAGAATCGCTGCCCGGCGTTGGCAGAAAAACGGCCAATGTGGTATTGAACACCGCTTTCGGATGGCCAACCATCGCCGTTGACACGCATATTTTCCGTGTTTCAAATAGAACCAAGTTTGCGGTGGGTAAAAACGTTGATGAAGTGGAACAAAAGCTGCTCAAAGTCGTCCCTAAAGAATTCAAAGTTGATGTTCATCACTGGTTGATCTTACATGGTCGCTACACCTGTGTCGCAAGAAAGCCGCGTTGTGGCAGTTGTATCATTGAAGATCTTTGCGAATTCTCTGATAAAACTGACCTATAAAATTTAACCAGATCCCCAAAAGACTCAACTCTGCAAGTAGGCAGTAAGTAAACGAATTCCTTTGAACATAGATAAACTCTGTGATTGAAGTGGGTGAATATAAGCCAACATCATCGCCACAGTGGTCGGGTGGAGATAGATATTTCATCAGAAAGTTAGGAGCTCAACATGTCAAATAGTCGTATTTTGCACACCATGCTACGCGTAGGCGATTTAGAAAAATCGATCGCGTTTTACACCAAGGTCATGGGTATGCAACTGCTTCGTACTAATGAAAATACAGAATACAAATACACATTGGCATTTCTGGGTTATGGCGATGAATCTCAGGGTGCGGTGATCGAACTGACCTATAACTGGGGCACCACAAGCTATGACCTAGGCAATGCTTTTGGCCACATCGCCATTGGTGTTGAAGATGTGTATACCACCTGTGACGCGATTAAAGCGGCTGGAGGTAATGTGACCCGTGAAGCTGGCCCAGTAAAAGGCGGTACCACGCATATCGCTTTTGTGAAAGATCCTGATGGTTACATGATTGAACTTATCCAAAACAAACAAGCATCAGCAGGTTTAGAAGGATAAGCCTCTTTGCGGCATCGGCTAGTTATATAAACTAGATGCGTAAAGTTTCCCGGATAACATCACAAAAAGCAGCCTTTGAAATGGGCTGCTTTTTTACTCTAACGTTATTAGATAATTGTTCGACCCAGTGAAATAACCACACGACGGTTTTTATCTTTGCCGATGGGTGATGCATTGTCGGCAATCGGCCTGCGTTTACCATAGCCTTGCACTTGGATACGATCCTCAGGTAACCCCAGTGATTTAAAGTAATCTCTTAATACCTCAGCCCTACGCTCAGAAAGATCCTGGCTCACTCCTCGACTATCAACAGAGTCGGTATAGGTAGAAACCAACACCAAATCAATATCTTGGTTATAGCGAATATAGTCGGCAATTTGCGCAAGTCGTTTTTGCGAAGCTTTATTGAGTTGCACATTATCGCGGTCGTAATGCAGAATCGTAAATGAGATATCTTCAAAACTGTACGTCAGCAAATTGCTCACACAATCGCTAAACACGTTGTACTTCTCTTGAAAAAGAACCGACGAGAGAGCCACTTCAATGCGCCGATCTCGGCTTTGCCAATCTTGGTAGCTAAAGGTTGGATAGCGTCCTTTTTCCAATTCACTGAGTAGGCTCCAAGCGGTTTGACCACCGATGTAACCATCGAACTGTTTGAAGAATTGCAAATTGGTAATACGGTCTGCACTCTCACCCGGACGCCAACTCGGTGGTAATGACACTAAACTTACATTGCGAGTTTCGCCCATTGGACGACGCATTTTGAGTTCGAAATCGAGGTTAATCTTCTTATTCGCACGTGAAGAGAATTCAGCGTCACCGTAATTGGGGATCGGATGGACCAAACGGCACTCTAAAGGGGTATTCGTCACCATCTGCCACGTAGACTGCTGTGGTGTTGCCACATAACGCTTATCCATCGCCATAGGGGCAAAGGATGTCAGTATGCTGGTCATCACAATAGTGGCAGTAACCCATTTATTCATAACGATTTTATTCTCCGATCGATACTACAACGATGGCGGAAAATTGCCGCTTCGCTTTCTATTGACTAAGTTAATGCAAAAATCTAGCCACATCACCGCACTATCCAACGCATAGTGAAACCTGCATTTATTAACGTGTTTGGTTTTTATCGTAGAAAGAATCTGTAATAATGCCAGCCCTGTCACACAACCAAGAGCTAGCATGACTGAAGTAAATGAAGCATTGACACTGAAAAAGCGTTTCCGCGGTTATTTTCCCGTCGTCATCGACGTCGAAACAGCCGGTTTCAATGCAAAGACCGATGCACTATTAGAAATCTGCGCGATTACGTTGCGTATGGATGAACAAGGTGATCTGCACCCAGCATCGACGATTCACTTTCATGTTGAGCCTTTTGAAGGTGCCAACCTTGAAAAAGAGGCGCTTGAGTTTAATGGCATTCGTGACCCATTTAGCCCATTACGCGGTGCTGTCAGCGAAGCCGAAGCACTCAGAGAAATTTATAAGCTAGTCCGAAAAGAGCAACGCGACAATGACTGTAGCCGCGCGATCATGGTGGCGCACAATGCTACCTTTGACTTAAATTTCGTGATGGCAGCCAGTGAACGCTGCAAGCTAAAACGAGTCCCTTTCCACCCTTTTGCGACTTTTGATACCGCCGCGCTAAGTGGTTTAGCCTATGGCCAAACCGTTTTGGCCAAAGCGTGCAAATCCGCTGGGATGGAATTTGACAATAGAGAAGCGCATTCAGCGCTATACGATACGCAAAAAACAGCCGAACTTTTTTGCGGTATCGTCAACAAATGGAAGGCCCTTGGCGGATGGCCACTTGTTGAACCTTCAGAAAACAATAACAAGTAAACACAACTAACCGAGAAATATATGAATCCTGTAGTAATTTCTGTATGCATCATGCTGCTTCTTGCGCTGATGCGGGTCAATGTCGTCGTCGCACTGACATTTAGTGCGATCGTCGGTGGTTTAGTTGCAGGGATGAGTTTAAATGACGCTGTTTCTGCATTTGAAAGTGGCTTAGGCGGCGGTGCAACCATCGCACTAAGTTATGCGATGCTAGGCACCTTTGCCGTCGCGATTTCTAAATCTGGTATTACTGACTTACTGGCGCAAAACGTGATTAAGCGTATCCATGGCAAAGAGCATGGTGCGGCCACCACAGGTTTGAAGTATGCGGTTCTGGTCGCGCTGGTTCTAGTTACCATGTCATCGCAAAATATCATTCCTGTCCATATCGCCTTTATTCCGATTTTAATTCCACCGCTATTGGGCGTCTTTGCCAAGCTGAAGCTTGACCGTCGCCTGATTGCTTGCGTACTCACTTTTGGCCTTATCACGCCCTATATGGTCTTGCCTGTCGGCTTTGGTGGGATTTTCCTCAATAACATCTTACTCAAGAATTTACGCGATAATGGCCTTGAAAACGTCACGGCAAGCCAAGTGCCGATAGCCATGCTGCTACCAGCCGCTGGGATGATTTTTGGCTTACTGGTCGCCATTTTCTTTACCTATCGTAAACCTCGCCAGTATCAAGAGACGGAACATACTGTCATTAATACCAAACCAAAAGCGATCAACAAAAAGCATATTTTGATTGCCGCGCTCGGTATTATCACGGCACTTGCCGTACAACTGTCCACAGGTTCAATGATCATCGGCGCACTGGCTGGTTTTATGGTCTTCACTTTTGGTGGTGTGATTGCGTGGAAAGAGACGCACGATGTGTTCACCAAAGGTGTACATATGATGGCCATGATTGGCTTTATTATGATTTCAGCGGCCGGATTTGCCGCCGTGATGAAAGCCACCGGTGGCGTTGAGTCGCTCGTCGAAGCCTTATCAGTAAGCATTGGTGACAATAAAGCTTTATCCGCTTTATTAATGCTGATCGTCGGTTTGTTGGTCACTATGGGCATTGGTTCATCCTTCTCAACGATTCCAATCATCGCAACCATTTACGTGCCCCTTGCCCTCGCCTTTGGCTTTTCGCCTATGGCGACCATTGCGCTAGTGGGTACCGCTGCTGCGTTGGGCGATGCTGGCTCTCCAGCGTCAGATTCCACCTTAGGGCCAACGTCAGGCCTAAATGCGGATGGCCAACACGAACATATTTGGGAAACGGTGGTTCCAACCTTCATCCATTATAATATTCCACTGATTGTGTTTGGCTGGATTGCGGCAATGATCCTTTAGTCAAACCCTGTTAACGAGCACAAAAAAGGCTTCCTCGATGGAAGCCTTTTTCTTTGCAGCCTATTTGGAGAGATGCGCTCGATTACGCGCCTTCGTTATGAATCTCCAGGTTGGCGAGATCTTGCTGGATTTCTCGAACCGTTTTTGCATCGTCGCTGCGCATCGATTCAAGAAAATCAAGATACTGCTGATCAATATCGCCCGTGACATATTCGCCGTTAAATACCGACGCTTCAAATTTTGCAATATCGCGGTTACCCATACCGACGGCATCCACTAAATCTTCCAGATTTTGGAAAATCAGAGCATCGGCACCAATTCGCTGCGCAATTTCATCGGCATCTCGACCATGAGCAATCAACTCGTTAGCACTTGGCATATCAATGCCATAAACGTTAGGGAAACGGATCTCAGGCGCGGCTGACACCATGTACACCTTGTTTGCACCAGAATCACGAGCCATCTCAATAATTTGCTCTGACGTAGTTCCACGCACTATCGAGTCATCCACTAGCAACACGTTTTTGCCCTTAAATTCAGAACGAATCGCATTGAGTTTACGGCGCACCGACTTTTTACGCTGTTGCTGGCCCGGCATAATAAATGTGCGGCCAACGTAGCGGTTTTTGACAAAACCTTGGCGATATGGAATATCAATCGCTTGTGCAATTTGCAATGCGATATCGCACGAAGTCTCAGGAATGGGGATCACAACATCAATATCTAAGTCAGCAAATTCGTTCTTGATGCGCTCACCCAACTTTTTACCCATTTCTACGCGCGCGCTGTAAACCGAAATTTTGTCGATAAACGAATCTGGGCGGGCGAAGTAGACAAATTCAAAAATGCATGGGTTAAGTGTTGGATTATCGGCACATTGTTTAGTAAATAGCTGGCTATCAAAGGTCGCATACACCGCTTCCCCGGGGGCAAGGTCACGCACAAAATCAAAGCCGACAGCATCTAGCGCCACCGACTCCGAAGCGGCCATGTATTCGGTACGGCCATCGACTTCACGTTTACCTAAGCAGATAGGACGAATACCATGCGGGTCACGAAACGCGATCATCCCATGCCCAATGATCATCGCGACAACAGCATAAGCACCGCGAATGGTGCGATGTACATTGGCGACAGCACGAAACACATCTTCTGCGGTTACATTGCCTCTGACTGTATCAATTTCATGCGCCAAGACGTTAAGCAGCACTTCGGAATCTGAAGTGGTATTGATATGGCGACGATCTTTTTCAAACAACTTCTGGCGTACTTCGTTGGCATTGGTGAGGTTGCCGTTATGAGCAAGCGTGATACCGAACGGGGAGTTAACGTAGAAAGGTTGAGCTTCTGAGGCACTCGAACTACCCGCAGTAGGATAACGCACATGCCCAATACCCACCGTTCCTTGAAGACGCTGCATGTGTTTTGCTTCAAAGACATCTTTCACTAAACCGTTCGCCTTACGCAGACGGAAACGATTGCTTTCTATGGTACAAATACCAGCGGCATCTTGGCCACGATGCTGCAATACCGTTAACGCGTCATAAATTGACTGGTTTACCAGCGTTGTACCCACGATTCCAACAATACCACACATGTCCTGATCCTCGATTTGCGACAGTAACTGGCGCTAAATCGCGCCAGAGAGAAAACTTGATGTTGCTTGTAAGTGCTCAAAGAACGGCGCAATGATACGGCTAAATTCCGGTACCAATTGCGAGCTCTTCCACCACTCTGAATTTGGAAATGCGGTAAACGCATCCATAAAAAACAAGGCAGCTGAAACAATCAACACACCACGCAATGCTCCAAAAACAATGCCCAGTACCCGATCAGTTCCAGATAGGCCCGTTTTTTGTACCAATTGAGCAATCACATAGTTAATGATCGCTCCGACAATGAGTGTTGCAACAAACAGTGCTGCGATGGCCGCGCCATTACGAAACATGTCATCTTTGATATTTGAAAAATACACCGCAAGTTTTGCGTAGTATTGGCTGGCAATAAAAAATGCACCGAACCATATCACTAATGACAACGCTTCTTTAGCAAAGCCACGGACTAAACTGATCAATGCCGATAGGCCGATCACACTTAAAATGACAATATCTAACCAATTCATGAGTTCTACATCTTAAGTTGGCGCGCATTTTAACAGAAAAAAACGCGACGCAAACGTTTTCTTATGGGTTTAGTGGTTTAAATTTGAGCAATTGACCTTTTGCACCGGTAATTTTTTCCAGTTCTAAGAGTTGACGCTCAAGCTTGGTTTTGGAAACATCTGGGCCAATAATGATCCGAGTGAAGCCATTTTCTTGCTTAGTATGAGCTTGATAACCCCGTTTTTGCAGATCTTTAACCACGGTTTTTGCATTTTCGGCATTCTTTAATGCCATCAACTGAATGAGCCAAGCACTATCTTGGTAATCATTTCTTTCCGCAGTTTCTTTCACTTTCACAGTGAGTGGCTTGCTCTGCGTTGCTGCGTCGCTCTGGTTAGTTTGTGCGATCACTTCAACAGGCGAATCGGGCAACGCGACTTGATCTTCAACGGGGTCGAGAATTTCAAACTTCTCTACGTCGCTGTCTAATTCGGGCTTAATTGGGATGCTGGCGATATCTTCTTTGTAGTGGGTCTTTTTGCCATCCAATACATCAGGTAACACTATCACCCCTATCGCCACCAATATAATTGTTCCTACCAAGCGGCTCTGAAACTTACTTGCCATTTATACTCCTTTGTTCTGCCAGTGCTCTAATACTTCACCCACAGTATGAAACGACCCAACCACGATAATGACATCATTGCTATCGGCTTGTGTCATCGCGGCTTCAAAAGCGTTGACTGGGTTAGTAAACGGTTTAACGCCTGGCTCAAGATACTGACACAGTTCATTCGCTTGCGCGGCTCTAGGGCCACTTAATGAAGCAGGATACCAAACGTTAGCGATTGATTTCAGTTGATGAAGCGTGGCCTTCACATCTTTATCATGCAGCATGCCAATCACCACATGGACCTTTTTGTGTGCGTAACGCTGTTTGAGCTGCGCCACCAAATATTCGGCCGAATGGGGATTATGTGCAACATCAAGAATGATTTCTGGGCTATCACTGATTTTTTGCATCCGCCCAGCAAGTGTTGCGTTGCTAAGCCCATTGACGATATTGACATCACTCACAGCCAAACCGGAGCAGCCGAGTGCCATTAATGCCGTAGCCGCATTAGGCAAGGGCAAGCGAGGAAGCGGTAAATCAGATAACTCAAATGGACCACTTCGCCAATTCCACGTTGTTTCAGAGGCAAGTTCATAGGAAAACTGAATACCGACTTGGTACATCTCCGCACCAATATCATCGGCATGCGCTGCAACCGTTGGTGGTGGCTTAGGCTGGCCGCAAATAGCGGGTTTACCTGCGCGATAAATCCCCGCTTTCTCATAGCCAATAACATTGATGTCATCGCCGAGCCAATCCACGTGATCAATCGCCAAGCTGGTGATCACAGAAACATCGTGATCCACGATATTGGTCGCATCAAGTCGGCCACCTAGCCCAACTTCCAATAAAATGACATCCACCGCTTGCGTTTGAAATAAACGCAGCGCCGCCAATGTACCGAACTCAAATAGGCTTAAACTGATCTCACCCCGTTGCGCTTCAACAAAAGCGAAGGCTTGCGTATGCAGCTCATCGCTTAGCTCAAGCGCATTAATACGCACGCGTTCGTTATAACGGATAAGATGAGGTGAGCTATAAACGCCCACGCGATAACCGGCATCCAATAAAATGGCTTCCATTAATGCACAGGTCGAGCCTTTGCCATTCGTTCCAGCCACGGTAATTACGGTAGGTGCAGGTTTAATAAGATTCGCTTTTTGAGCCACAGCTTGAACACGATCCAAGCCAAGGTCGATAGCGGAGGTATGAATATTCGCTAAATAATCAAGCCACATCGCAAGAGAGGATGTGGCTTGTGGGATAAGGTTTTGAGTCATCTAACGTTTATAACCATTAAGCAGTTAGTGTGTTAGTGCCTACTTTACCCTTTTTCGTGCGCTTCTGGTACAGCGTAATCAGGTTCAATCGGTGAATCGTCAACAGAAACGACCAATGGTGAGCTGTGATTGGTCAATTTAGCGATCAATCCCCCCACGCGTTGACGCATTTCACGGCGATCGACAATCATATCAATCGCACCATGCTCAATTAGGAATTCGCTGCGTTGGAAACCTTCAGGTAGATCTTCACGTACCGTTTGTTCGATAACTCGACGACCTGCAAAACCAATCAGTGCTTTAGGTTCACCAATATTGATGTCACCAAGCATCGCTAAACTTGCCGATACGCCACCCATGGTCGGGTCCGTCATCACTGAGATATAAGGTAAGCCTTTGCTTGATAAACGTTCAAGCGCCGCACTGGTTTTTGCCATCTGCATCAATGACATTAACGCTTCTTGCATACGCGCGCCGCCACTGGCAGAAAAGCAGACCAAACCACAGTTGTTTTCTATAGCGGCATCAACAGCTCGTACGAAACGCGCACCAACTACAGACCCCATTGAACCACCCATGAAAGAAAACTCAAAAGCACAAGCAACTAAAGGCATACCCAATAGTTCGCCTTGCATCACCACAAGAGCGTCTTTCTCACCACTGCTTTTTTGAGCGGCTGAAAGGCGTTCTTTATAACGTTTTGAGTCTTTAAACTTGAGTTTATCTTGCGGCTCTAACTCGTCACCAATCTCGACACGATTCTGTTCATCAAGAAAAGTCTCTAAGCGGCGACGTGCTTTCATGCGCATGTGATGATCACATTTAGGACACACTTCCAAGTTACGCTCAAGCTCAGCGTGATATAACACTTGCTCACAAGAAGTACATTTAGTCCAAACCCCTTCAGGGATGGATGCTTTACGCGAAGTTACGATATTGCTTTTTTCTAAAATCTTTTCAAGCCAACTCATGGAAGACCTTTACTCTTAACTCTCTCGCGTGATTGCGAAAGATACAAATTTGGGATTTATGCGTGAGGATTAAAACATATAAAATGCTTAGTGTAGACAAAAAACTGGTTGTACCTATTTTCTGGCTGTCATTTCCACACACGTCACGACTCTGTTTTGGACACTTTACGCGTTATTAGTTCAAATTATCAGCTAAAAATAGCGGCCCAAGCGACTCTTTTGGTAAAGAAAATTCTTCTGGATAATCAACAGCAACCAAATATAATCCTTCCGCTTTGGCTGTTGCACCCGCCAGTTTTCTATCTTTGGCTTCAAGCAGCCATTTTATCCATTCGGGAGGCTGCTCACCACGGCCGACAACGATGAGGCTACCGGTAATATTTCGCACCATATGATGGACAAAAGCATTTGCTTTAATGTCGATGACGACATAGTTGCCATGCCGAGTCACATTCAAATGCATGACGTTTCGCCAAGGACTATTCGATTGACAATGCACAGCGCGAAAAGAGGTGAAATCATTTTCGCCCAATAAAAGCTGCCCTGCTTGCTGCATTTTTTCAACGTCTAAATCGCCATGATAATGACTGACACCTGAAGATAATATGCCAGGGCGATAAGCATGATTATAAATGATGTAGCGATAACGGCGTGCTGTAGCCGAAAAGCGAGCGTGAAAATCGCTTGAAACCTCAGTTGCCCAACGAACAGCGATATCTTTTGGTAAATGAGCATTGACACCCATTGTCCAAGCGACCATTTTTCGGCAAGCCGTAGTATCAAAATGTATCACCTGCCCTGTGCCGTGAACCCCTGCATCGGTGCGCCCCGCACACAATACTTCAACCGGATGGTTCGCCACAACTGTGAGTGCTTTTTCTAATTCTTCTTGGACACTTTTAACGTCACGTTGTCGCTGCCAACCATAGTATTGAGAACCATTGTACTCAATACCTAAAGCGATTTTCATCATCTGATTCTCTTTGAAAATGGGTCGGGCAGTATAATCGCAATCAAAAAAAAATTCTAATCGACAAGCCATCTACCCCCGACAACTTTCAATGTGAAGTTCAGGTCATCTGCAAGTCAGAAAAGGCTATTCAATAACAACGAGGCCGTATATTCACGGCCTCGTTTGTTTTTAAGCTCGGCGATTAATGCTGTCAATCAAGGATTTCGCTTCTCGTCGAATATCATCACTACCATCAACAATGGCTTCCTCTAACAGTTTTATCGCCCCTTTATCATCGTTCATCTCGATGTAAATTTTGGCGAGGTCAAGCTTACCCGCCGCCTCAGAGTTATTGTCTACATCGATATCACCAATGTCACCAATCACATCCGGAAATTCACTTAAACCAACATCTAACTTGAGTTCTTCATCTTCAGGGCTAATCCCCTCTTCACCCTCAACTTGAGCCATTAGCTCATCGATGGTCATGTACTGGCTCTTTTGGGCTTCAAAATCATCGAGTTCATCTTGAATTCCCCAGTTTTCATCAAGAATTTGAGGCTCGTCGGTTTGGATCTCATCATTCCAAACGGCAAGCTCTTCTTCAGGCACGTCATCTGGGATGGAAGCTTGTTGATCTGGCGTTAAATTAAAACCGTTCCAATCTTCACCGCCTACCTCTAACATTGCATCAATATTCATACCAGCACTATCAATGGTACGAGCATCTAATGGTCGATCAAAAGAGAATGGCGCAGAGGGTACACTTTCCTCATCTAGCCAATCTTTTAAGGCTTTCTCATCGAACTCCTGTTTTGAAACACTCTGCAATTGGTCTACGTCATCATCTTCTAAAAGCGACTGTTGCTCTGTTTCTAGTGCTGGTTCGTTAATTGAAGCAAGTGCATCTTCTTCACCGAATTCAGGTAAGGCTTGCTCGTCAATCGCTTCAAAACTTTCTTGAGCAACAGGCTCTGACGCCGCTTCTTGAGGCTCGGCTATCGCATCCGCCAGCGCGTCTTCTTCTGTATACTCTGGCAGCTCAAGATCCGTAAGGTCGCTCTCGTCTTCCTTTTCTTCTAGAGAAGGCTCGTTGATTGAAGCAAGTGCATCTTCTTCACTAAATTCAGGTAAGGCTTGCTCGTCAATCGCTTCAAAACTTTCTTGAGCAACAGGCTCTGACGCCGCCTCTTGAGGCTCAGCTATCGCATCCGCCAGCGCGTCTTCTTCTGTGTATTCTGGAAGCTCAAGATCCGTAAGGTCGCTCTCGTCTTCCTTTTCTTCTTCTAGAGAAGGCTCGCTAATTGAAGCAAGTGCATCTTCTTCACTAAATTCAGGTAAGGCTTGCTCGTCAATCGCTTCAACACTTTCTTGAGCAACAGGCTCTGACGCCGCATCTTGAGGCTCGGCTATCGCATCCGCCAGCGCGTCTTCTTCTGACTGCTCTGGCAGTTGGACTTCGGAAAGCTCGCTCTGTGACTGTTCTTCTAGCGATGGCTCATTAAAGGAAGCAAGGAGATCTTCTTCTTCGAACTCCACTAACTTGTCATCGTGGAGCTCCTCAACATGGTCCTTTGCCGATGATTCTGCTGAATTGGTTTGAAGCGGCTCAACATCAGCTTGGCTTGGTTCTTCGTCTTCTAGCTCACCAATGTCCCAGTCTTCATCTTGTGGAACTCCAAATTCGTTAGGGCTGACTTCTGGTTTGCTAACCTGTGCGGGTTCTATTTTTTCCGGGGATGTCGAGCTGCTTAGAGGTTGCTCCTCATTCGGCTTCAGATCCGGATAACTTGCCCCTTCAATTTCTGGGTTAAAATCAAATGAGTCGTCGATAAATTCTTCATCAATGTCGCCATCAACCACTCCCATCTGTTCATCATCCAGTAGAGGATCTTTTTCAGGAGCGGCACTTAGCAGATCGTCAATGAAGATGTCGCTGTTAAACTCGGAATCTTCAACGCTATCGTTTTCATTATCCAACAACTCGCTATTTTGCTGTTCGGCCTCTTCGATATTCTGAGCATGCTGCTCGATTTCCAGCAACTCTTCAAATAATGCCGTACCATCTTCTTCAGCGAGACTATCCTTATCTTCAGCACCTTCTTGCTCTTGGTCTGCCTTTTCAAACTCAAGTGATTCAGAACCATTGTCAGTAAATAGTTCGTCCAATAGCTCTGTACTATTCTCATCCAGCTCGGTTTCAATGTCGGATTCCGTAGTTTCTTCACCCAATAACTCATACAGAGTTTGATCACCAGTGAAGTCAACATCATCAATATCTTCTTCGCTCGAAGCGATGTCTTTATCGGGCTGCACAAGTTCTTCAAGTAAGTCGGTGCTTTCCGATAAGTCTGTCTTGCTCTCTTCATCATCACCGAGTAGCTCATCGAGCAGTTCGACACTGTCACTATCAATTGCTAGGACATCTTCATCTTGCTCTTCTAATAATTCATCCAGCAGCGCTGTTTCAGTGGAGGAATCAGTTTCTATTGAGGTGAGGTCAGATTGCGCTTCAATCGTTGCGAATAGATCATCAAGTTCACTATCCGACGCTAGCTCTGCTTCTTTTAAATCGAAGTTACCGCCGGTTTTTGCTAGCTCGGGCTCTTCTGAATCCAAGTTGAAATCATCTTCGGACTCATCCAATAATGAATCAAAGTCAAAACTATCATGATGATCGTCATCACTATTGGCGGCAAACAAATCGTCAAGTAGCGATTGATCTAAAGTATCGCTTCCGAGATCTTCAGCTTTATCATCTCCAGCCAATAACGCGTCAATGTCGTCTTCAGAGATGGAATCATCATCATCGGATAAATCAAATTCTGTTTCGCCGTCATCTTCATCTAATAACGCTTCGTCTAAAGCTCGCGCCATCTCATCGAGACCGACAGCTTTTTCGTCAGCACCAACACTGATGCCGTTACTGCTAGCGGTCAAATCTTCTAAATCCGCAGCAAGATCACCATCATCGCCGATACTCGCAAATGGGTCTTCGCCATCTTCACCTTCGAGGTTGAAGTCTAAATCTGTATCGTCTAAATCGGCAAAAATGTCCGATTCTTGCTCAGCATTGTCATCGATTTCATCATCCAGTGTGATGTCGTCACCAAATAACTTCTCACTATCATCAGACTCACCAAACAAGTCATCATCCAGCATTAAATCATCGTCAATATCTTCAAGGCTGCCAGCAGCCATTGGCGTTATGGGCTCTTGATTACCTTGAGTGACAACAGGCTGCTCCGTTGGCTTGGATCGGCGGCCAAGCAACATCACAACCAGTAAACCAATTAACAGACCAGGAATAAGGGCGAGAGCGGCGACCAACCAAGAGTTGGAAAGCAGTTGATCAAGTGCACTTGGTGCAAGCTTTTGCGCCTCTAGTGCTTTTCGACGTTCTTCATCAAGTAGCTTTTCAACTTCAGAGCGAATGCGGTTTTCGTCACCGAGTTCTCCTTTGAGTGCATCGACTTCAGATTGAACATCTGCCAGCATCAAACGTAACTTATGATTTTTCTCTTCAAGCGCCAGTAATTCAGTATCAGATTTCGCAACTTGTGTGCCAATATCTTTTAGCACAGGTTCACTCTTCGTCTTTTCAACAACTGGTTGAGCGGCAATAGAGGCAATTGTTTTTTCAGGCAAAGCTGTAGAAGCAGCAGTAACAGGCGCTGTTGGCTGCGCCGTATTAGCATTCAATTTGGCTTGATGCGCGGCTATGATATTGACCGCTTCTTGTGTGGGCGCACTATTTACCTGTGCCAATGATGGAACACGTAAGTTGCTACCCGGAATCAAACTGTGAATATTTTGATTTTCGAACGCCTGAGGGTTTAGCCGATAAATGGCCAGCAGGGTTTGTTGTACAGTGACGTTATTCGATGGGCGTAGTCGAGTGGCAATAGACCACAAAGTGTCGCTGTCTAAGGTTGGCCCAAAAAACGTCGATGGTTGGCTATTAGCCTGCTGAAGATTACGAGTTTGAGTGAGATTTTCTGAAAATTGAGGAGAAGACTGGATCTCACCATTCGGCCCAACCAGGCGAATGCTCTCGGCACTAACGATAGAAGTCTGAGTCACGGCAACCATTGCTATCGGCAACAGTAGACGCTGAAAAATTTGACGCATATAAGGCTCAGCTATGTGCTTGGAATAAATAAATACGATGATCTGTTTAATATATCGGATAACGCTAGCAAAACTATAGGACGCAAGGTAAAAAATGTGTCACGACTACGATAATCGCAGGAATCTCACACATTTTCCCCGCTAAGTGAGCTTGCTCAGACAAAAACAGTACCATAATAAAAAGAAAGGCCAGCATTGGCTGACCTTTTTAAATAGTACTTAAGCTTACTCTGCGTCTATTTTTGCCCAAGTGTCACGTAGACCCACTGTGCGGTTAAAAACCAACGCTTCTGGTTTAGAATCTTTCGAGTCAGCACAGAAATAACCCATGCGCTCAAACTGATAACCTTGCTCCGCGTGTGCCGACACCAAACTAGGCTCAACAAAACCATTAATTTTAACCAATGAATCTGGGTTAATGGTTTCGGCAAAGTTGTCAGCCGCCGCCGGGTTGGGAACGGTAAATAGGCGATCATACAAACGAATTTCAGCTGGCAAGGCTTTATCGGCGGATACCCAGTGAATAACACCTTTCACTTTGCGTCCATCTGCCGGGTTTTTACCCAGAGTATCCATATCGTAAGTGCAGAATATTGTCGTAATATTGCCTTGTGCATCTTTTTCAATGCGCTCTGCTTTTATTACGTAAGCGCCGCGTAAGCGAACTTCTTTGCCTAGCACTAAACGTTTGTATTTCTTGTTGCCTTCTTCACGGAAATCTTCACGTTCAATCCACAATTCGCGAGTAAATGGAACTTCACGTTCGCCCATTTCAGGCTTGTTTGGATGATTTGCCAGCGTTAACGTCTCGACTTTACCCGCCTCAAAGTTTTCTATCACCACTTTTACAGGGTCAAGAACCGCCATGGCGCGAGGCGCATGTTCGTTTAAGTCTTCACGGATACAAGACTCTAACGAACTGAATTCGATCATATTTTCCTGTTTTGTCACACCTATGCGTTTGCAAAACTCACGAATCGATGCTGGTGTGAATCCACGGCGGCGTAAACCTGAAATCGTCGGCATACGTGGGTCATCCCAACCATCCACTAATTTTTCCGTAACCAGCTGGTTTAGTTTACGCTTAGACATTACCGTGTATTCAAGGTTTAAACGGCTAAACTCATACTGATGTGGTCGACAATCAATCGTGATATTTTCCAACACCCAATCGTACAGACGGCGGTTATCTTGAAACTCTAGCGTACAAATTGAGTGCGTGATCCCTTCCAAGGCATCCGAGATACAGTGGGTAAAATCGTACATTGGATAAATGCACCATTTGTTACCCGTTTGGTGATGCTCAGCGAAACGAACACGGTAAAGCACAGGATCGCGCATCACCATAAAGGATGACGCCATGTCAATCTTGGCACGTAAGCACGCTTTGCCTTCTTCGAAACCACCAGCGCGCATTTTCTCAAATAGGGCTAGGTTTTCTTCAATGCTGCGATCGCGGTACGGACTTGGCTTACCTGCTTGAGTCAATGTACCTCGATATTCACGGATCTCTTCTGGACTGAGCTCTTCAGCATAAGCCAGACCTTTTTGGATCAGCTCAACCGCGTATTGGTATAGTTTGTCAAAATAATCTGACGAATAACAAACATCACCAGACCATTGGAAGCCGAGCCATTTCACGTCGGCTTTGATTGACTCAACGTACTCCATATCTTCTTTTTCAGGGTTTGTATCGTCAAAACGTAAATTACACTGTCCCTGATAGTCCTGAGCAATACCAAAGTTTAAGCAGATAGATTTAGCATGACCGATGTGCAGGTAACCATTTGGCTCGGGCGGAAAACGAGTATGCACACTTGTGTGTTTGCCATCCGCTAAATCTTTATCAATGATTTGGCGAATAAAATTCGATGGACGAGCCTCAGCTTCACTCATCTATAGCACCTCAAAATTATTTAGTATCGTCAGAAGATTTTTCTGTATGTAAGAGCAGTAATGCTTGCAGAAACAGAAAGTTTGTCGCTAATGATCCACAATTATCCGCTCTTGCACAATAAAAAGTGGGCATTTCCTGCGATTATTTCAAGACATTGCCTTTTGTCTGGCTAGGCTAAGCAAAATTTCAGGCAAAGGGCGTAAGAAATAGGCAAAAGCTACCGTTGTGGGCTAATGCCGATCAGTTAAGGCCAAAGTGATCGGTTGAACGATCCTTCAGAGCTGTCAAAATCCAAGTGTATTTAATGCACTTGGATTTTTTTATGGATGTTTCTCAAGCTCTAAACATAATTAATGATTGGAAACCTAGCAACGTTGAGACTTTGTCTGACTTACT
>NZ_CAWPDB010000117.1:0-36517 GCF_963886625.1 Vibrio sp. V23_P3S9T160 | reverse complement strand
ATATTCATTAGTCGCTTTCATCTAGCATAAATTACAGTGCATTACCTTTTGGTTTTATGGCCACCGCTACATTTTAGAGAGATTTATGCACTTTTCACTGAAAGATTTGCCTATCCGAGTTCAGGTACTGCTTCCTGTTTTAATTACCACATTTGCCTTAGTAGTCGCTCTGTGGATTACAAAAAATAATTTAGAGCATGATCAGTTTGAGGCTACGGCTGTAAGAAGTGCCGTTCAAGAAAATGAGGAGACATTGTCCGTATTTGTAGTCGATGATATTAACTTGATGCGCATTAATGCACTGTATTCGATTATTGACCCACGCTATCGTAAGGAGCTTCCACTCGAGTTAAAACAAACGAAAAATGACATTGCCACACAACTGAAAAATTTGCAAAAAGAGTCAATATATCAAGGTGATGTTTCTCATATTCTTAGCCGTGTGGATGAATACGTAACTCTTTCAAACCAAATGTTGGCATTGTTGGAACGGTATGATCAAGGCGCTGTATCTGAAACTGAATACATGTCATACATTTCCGAGTTTAGAGAAACAGGCCATGATATGCTCAGTGCTGTTTCTGACCTGAGTAAAAAAGTTAAGCAGCAAGCAGATCAAGCATTGGATAAAATTGCAGCACATGAACAGAGCGCAATGAACACTGCGATGTTTACTGTACTGTCTGTGCTTGCGTTATCTCTTGTGGTGGCTTGGATCCTTTCCAATATGATTGTGGCCCCGATTCAGAAGCTGCAAGCTGTGATGCGTGAATTAGCGCAGGGGAACTTAACCATTCGCGCTGATGCGGATGGCGAGAATGAAATCTCAAAGCTTGGTAAAGATGTCAATACGACTACCTCTCAGTTACATGCTACGGTAGATCATTTAAACCGTATTAGTGAAGAAGTGGCGTCAGCTTCAACCGAGTTGGCTGCGGTGATGACGCAAGCAGAGTCAAATGCACAACAAGAGTTGAGTGAAATTGAACAAGTTGCTTCGGCAGTGAATGAACTTGCGAGCACAGCAAACAACGTGAGTGATAACGCAACGGTCGCTGATTCAACCGCTCGCGAAGCGGATGAACTTGCTAAATCAGGCTTAGCTATTTTTAAAGAGAGCGCCCAAGCGAGCTTACAAATGTCAGAAGCGCTGAATCATGCTGCGAGCGTAGTTCTGCGTCTAAAAGAGCAATCAGAGCAGATCAACGATGTCGTTGAAGTGATCCGAGGTGTCTCTGAACAAACCAACTTATTGGCACTGAATGCAGCTATTGAAGCGGCACGTGCAGGTGAGACTGGTCGTGGTTTTGCGGTCGTGGCTGATGAAGTCCGCATGCTTGCTGCACGTACTGAGAGTTCAACTAAAGAGATTCGAGTTATCATTGAAGAGCTGCAAAGCCAATCGATTCTTGCAAACGATAGTATGCAAACCAGCATTGAGATGCTTGCGCGTAACGGTGAGTTAACGCAACGAGCAAATGATGCACTTGTTGGGATCACGGAATCGGTTTCAGACATCAATGATTCAAATACGCAAGTGGCGACTGCGGCAGAAGAGCAGTCGCAAGTCACGCAAGATATTAACCGTAACGTGGTTAATATGTCTGAGCTTGTAAATCAAAACGTAACGGGTATCAGCCAGAGCGCCAGTGCCAGTGCCGAACTGTCACAATTGGCCGAGAAGCAAAAAGCGCAGCTCGCCTTCTTCAAACTATAAATCGACTACTATTTCCTAGTCTCAACCGCATAACTCGAAAGGTTATGCGGTTTTTTTATGAATCAAAGAATATCTAACCATCCGAAATAACTAGGTTTTTTTGGGTTAGCTGCTTGTTTTTATGATTCGATCTCCCTCGTATAAAAAACACTATCTTTATTAACATTATCTTCATATATTGACGCAATAAGAACTAAAAATGTGATGTTCATCGTGTGAACGCATGGTCAAGTGGCTGAAAGTAAGGAGTGTTTTTATGGCGAAAGAGGAAAGCTTATTTCGTTTAGAAAGGGTAAAAAGGTTTAATTTTTCAGTGTGGACGGTATTAACCGGAACATTGATTGCTCGTACCAGTTTTTTCATGGCATGGCCATTTTTGATCGTGTTTCTTTACCAAGATTATGGTGCATCACCGATTGACGTGGGTGGAATGCTGGCGACCTCTGCTGTTGTAGGAGCAATTACTGGGCTGTATTCAGGGTATCTTTCCGACAAATTTGGTCGCAAGTGGGTGATGGTTCTTGGCAGTGTGATGGCTGCATTTGCCTACAGTGGCATTGGTGTGGCTGATCAAATCTGGCAGTTTTACGTGCTTATCGTCCTTACTGGTTTAATGCGACCAATGATTGAAGCGCCGGGCAAAGCGGTGATTGGTGATAACTTGCCGAATTTGAAAGATCGCGAGCTGGCGCTCAACATCCGCTATTTCCTACTCAATCTAGGTGGTGCCATTGGGCCACTGCTTGGGATTACGTTTGGGCTTTCTCACCCACAAACTCTCTTTTTCTTTACCGGCGGCACGTATTTATTGTTTGGTTTTTGGCTGCTGCTCGGTATTGAACGTAAAGGGCGCTACACCAAACCCGATCGCTCCAGCTTGCCTCATTTTTCTTCGACGCTAAGAGTGATCAGTAAAGATAATATTTTTGTGAAGTTGATGGTGGCGAACTTCATCATGATGTTCATCTATGGGCAGGTAGAATCGTCTATTCCACAAGTGATTGTACGCACCAGTGCCGCCGATGCAGCGCAAATTGTCGCAGGGTTAGTGCTGGTAAATACCATGACCATTATCATCTTCCAGTTCCCAATGTTGAAGTGGTTGGAAAACGTCCCGCTGTTTGTACGAACTCGGATCGGCATGTTATTGATGGGGCTTGCGCAACTCGGCTTTCTGTTTACCCCCGCAGATTTACCGATTGGTTGGGCGCTCGCTTGCTTTGTTTTGAGTATGGGCGAAGTCATTGCTTTTCCAACCTTAAACGTACAAATAGACCGCATGGCTCCCGCCCATTTGCGTGGTTCTTACTTTGGTGCCGCCGCGCTTTACTCGTTAGGTTTTGCGATTGCGCCACTGGTTGGGGGGGCGGTGATTGGATACCTCAATTCAAACTGGCTGTTTGGTCTTTGCTTTGTGCTGTGCCTAGTGATGATTTGGCTTTACTGGGTCGCAGAGCATCAGCCCGATACGGTCGAGCGTGAACCCATTACTCAAGCTTAATTTGTTCTTTTTGTAAGGCTCTCATCGAGAGCCTTAACAGCGCTATTTTTTTATCGCTACGCCAACTTCCAGCTTATCTAGCCATTCCAAAAATCGTTGAACATCATCGCCCCGAAAAATAGCGCCATGTTGCGGACACATCATCTCAATATCTAGCTGGCTGACTCGCTCAATCCAATCACTTTTGGCGCGGTTAGATGGCATCCAACGTTGATGAAAATAAGTCATTTTGGGAATATGGCTTTGAAAATCTTCTACAAAAAAAGAGGCGTTAGGGCTGTCGAGCGCGGCACCAATATCGCCAGACATCAATATTTTTGCATCAGGGTCGTAAACCGAAAAGTTACCAGAAGAGTGCATGTAATGTGCTGGGATAAAGTGCAGGTCGTGACCTGATAAGGACACTTTTCCACCTTCATCTTTGATGGGGGAGAATTGAATTGACTCCATACCAAAATGGCGGATAAACCCTTCCCACAACCAAGGTGAATGTAATGTTGCACTGGGCAGTGCTTTATCCCATAAACCGAGGGAAGAGATGATGTCTGGATCTTGGTGAGAGGCAAAAAGATGCTTGATATGTTCAATCGGCACTTCTTTCACGACGCAACCGAGCATCGCCGAAAATAGTTCAATGCCACCGGGATCTAGCAATATCGCTTGATCACGATTGACTATCATATATTGGTTGGTATCAATGATTTTTTCTGGTTTGTTTGGATCGCGAGCAAACATCACCCAGCGATGATGGCCGCGTTCAAATAGTATTTTTGATTGCATAGTTCACCTGAGAAAAGAGAGAGAATGTTTTGAGCGATAGCATGACGTGAGCTTGAATTTCTTTTGCCAGTTCAGCGACGTTATTCGCAATGCTTTGCAGTTGGGCTTGATATCGCTCATCTGCTTGAGAGGCTTCCACGCTCAGCATGATCGAGATGATTTGTGCAATGCGCAGGTTGTCGTATAAGGTTTGCAATAACTCGTGCAGGTTTTGAGCTTCAGAGTAGAAACTGTGACTGAGTTTGCTATATTCCTCTTGGTTTTGATGATGTACGACATCCAAACTGTGTAAATGCCGAGCGTTATGCGCTTGTATATACACATTTTCAAAACGTTCAAGCGCAGCGCGTGCACGAGTCCTTGCAGTTGCGAGTTGGCTGATACGCTGCGCCTTCAAGTTGATGGTGTGCGACGCCTCTAGCGTGACGCGGACTAAATCATCAATCGAATCAGTAATTGGCCGAAAACCTGCGGCACTTTCGCCCGCACGCAGAGCCAGAGCTCTGGCATTGCTGGCGACAAGCAGTAATTTTTTTGCAATGAGTACGCTTTGGTTTAGCTCTGCTGCCACTTCCGCCGCAATCACGAAAACCGGTTTGTTGTCCATAGTTATCGAAAATATTCATCAACTTAACGTGTGTTAACTATAGACCAGATTCATATTTTTGATACTAGATTGCTCGTTTGGGCTCTGTGTTACCTAAACTCAATGGTTTTTCTGCTGCTCAACTTGCCGAAGTGCACGTTGGTACATCGCCCACGCGGCAAGGCCTGCGAGGATATTACCGATCAACGCCCCGATAAACAGGCCATGCAGTGCCGCTATTTGAGCGCCAACCCATAAACAGGGCAAGAAGAACACAAACAGGCGCAGCGCGGAAATGGTTAAGGCGGTGTATGATTTTGCCAACGCATTAGAAACCGAGACCATTAACATGCAGATACCAAGCGGCCCTAAACTGATTGGCACAATCATTAAGTGCCAGTGCAAAATGGATTCGACACTTTGTTCGCTGGTCATCAGCGCTGCAAGGTGGCCGGATAATAGATAGGTCACTACGGCGATGATGAGCTGAAACCCAAGAATAAATTGGCACGCAACACGAACCAATTTTCGAATGTCTTGCAATTGGCCTGCACCAAGCAAACGGCCCACCATCGGTGGCATCGACATAGTTAATGCCAATATTGCGACCATCGCAAAAAACTCAAAACGAGATCCTAACGCCCATGCCGCGACAGCTGCGGTGCCGAAACTGGCTAATAGTTTGGTTGCCAGCATCGAAGAAAGCGGTGGAAGAAGCTGGCTTATCATGGCCGGCCCCATGATATGGCTGATAGAGCGAATACTTTTCCCTACATCCAAATCTGACCAATCAAACAGCATCCAGTGTCTTTTCGACACCTTGGGCGCAACCACGAACACGCCAATCCCAAAGGCTAAAATGGTCGCCAGCGCCGCGCCTTCAATACCCAAATCAAAAGTGAAGATAAAAATAGGGTCTAAAATCAGGTTTAAAATGCTGGTGACCATCATCATAGTACCCGGCAACATGGTATTGCCATTGGCTCGACACAGGCTGTATAAAAAGTACAGCACCGCGCCCACCCAAGCACTGATTAACCAATAAATCCAGTAGCTGTCGACGATCTGATATACAGATTCAGGAGCGCTGAGTAGCGCTAAGATGGGATGACGCAGTAAATAGATAATCACTGAAAACAGAGCAACCCCAATGCTGCCAATAGCGACGACCAACCCACCAAGCTGCTTCGCGTAGCGAATTTGGTTCGCACCCAATGCGCGAGCAATCACCGCTGTGGTCGCAATGCCAAGCCCAACCTGAAGGCCAATAATGATCATCTGAATGGGTAATGTAAACCCTTGCGCGGCAAGGGGCAACACGCCAAGTTGGCCGATAAACGCACTATCGACCAGTTGGAAGCTCATCAGGGACAGCACACCAAACATCATCGGCCAAGTCATTTGCAAGAGTTGGTGCGTGAGTGAAGGTGGAGATAACGGGGTGGTGTTTGACATTGCTCGGCTCAACTATATGGGTAGAGGTTTTAATATGTGGCCTCTGCGGTGAAAAACAAGCTCAGAATGGTTTGTACGTTATGTGTGTTGAGTATGTTAACAGCTATACGTGAAGAGAGCGACGTTCATCCCCATCGAGTTGTTTCGTGCAATGACATGAAAATCATCATACTGATGAAATATTTCATAAAAACCTAACCGTTCGGTGAATACTTGAGCGTTAATCTCGTGATGAACTCGTCCTATTTCTATGAAATGAAACCGATTTCATTTCTGTTTTGTGAATCAATTTGCGTTTAATGTATTGATGGTGTTAATAAAAAATAACAATAACGCTCTTCCTCAGTTTCATCGCCAAAAGCAGTCGAGCGCGCTGTGAAGCGACACCTAATTTTCACTTGTTTCATTTTTTAAACTGACCACAGAACAAAAACAAACCAAGTGATTAATAGGACTTAACATGAAAAATTATAAGCTTCTACCTCTATCCCTAGCTGTGGCTGCCGTACTCTCTTCTGCTCCTTCTTTTGCCAATGATCCAATGCCAAATCCTGAGGTGTTGGATCAAGATCAACAACCACTGGTGCTGACACCAGATATAAACGTTCCCGCGGGTATCGTATTTTCTGGTTATGCTCGTTATGGCGCAGCCTACCAAAATGGCGATGTCAAACTGGTTGAAACCAATGGTCGTTTAAACGGTAACTCAACAGGCCGTTTAGGTAACGAAGGTAACGGTGGTGAGTTCCAATTTGGTAAAGGATTCGTCAGTGACAGCGGTGCTATTTGGGATGTGGTGGTGATGTTCAACCATTGGGGTGATGAGGTGGGTGTGCCTAAAGCTTACGCTGGCGGAACTAACATTTTTGAAAGCCAACCTGAACTTTATGTATGGGCTGGTCGAGACTTTCACCAACGTATTTCAACGAATTTGAACGACTATTTTTGGATGACGCATGATGGGCAAGGTGGTGGTTTCTACAACCTTAATCTAGGAGGCATTAAATTCGACGCCAGTGTCGTTAGTGCAACGGGGGCTTCTCCTAGCGATCATCCAGATGGTAATTACGCATTGACCACCAAAATCCACGGCATTCAATTTTCTGATACAACCAATCTCAGCATTTATGCTAACTACGGCTTTGATGACAATTCGGATCCAACTGCCAAAAAACTCAACGCGTTTCAAGTGGCGGGTGAATTGAAGTTTGGGGATGACCGTTTGGTGGTGCGTTATGCTGATAACGCCAAAGACAGTGTTTTTTGGAAAACGGAGAATCAATCAGCGTTGTTGGTGAGCTTTGATGGGAGTAAGGCACTGGGAGACAATGCGGCGATTGAATACCTAGCGGCTTATCAAGCCTACGAAGATGGTGCATACAAACAGTATGACCGTACTAACTACAACGTGTTGGTTCGCCCGATGTATTTTTGGGATGAGACTAACTCAACGTGGTTAGAAGCTGGCTATGATGTTGTGGATTTTGACAACATCGACGCCACCAACTCTTCTTGGAAAGTGACACTATCGCAGAACATTTCGTTTGGTAAAGGTGCAGGCGCTCGACCAATGCTCCGTTTCTATGCCACTTTGGGTGATGCCGATAACGAAACTGTGATCGACAAAGACGGCCTATTTAAAGCCGCAAGTAACCCAGATACGGTAACGATTGGCGCGATGTGGGAAGCGTGGTGGTAACCCCATATTTGATCATTAACTGTCCATTCTTTTTTCACGGCTCGCTCGATGCCTGCCGTGGTTTTTAACCTCCAGCGATACACTTACGCTTTCGGGCCACATTAGTGGCCCTTTTTTATTTACGGTAATCGGCCACCATCTTTTTCTCTCTTCCGATTGCCATGAAACAGTTTCATGGCTGCTTGGGAAACTGCTGTGGCTTTCAATGTTTAGATAATTGTCATTTGTGTGCCTAGTTCGATGTGATTTCTCTCACGCTAAAGCGAGGGGATATCTTGAATACTAGCTCATGAAAGCGGTTTCTTGTTGGTTTTGTCAGTAATGTTGTGAGGCGAGAGTGGCGACAATTAAAGATGTGTCTGAACATGCAGGTGTATCGCAAGCGACGGTGTCGCGGGTGATTAATGGAACTAGCCGTGTTAGCCACGATAAAAAACTCAGAGTCGAAAAGGCGATTAAAGATCTTGGTTACCGCCCCAATTCTATTGCTCAAGCATTGGCTTCAAGCCGTACGGGAAGCATCGGCATCATAGTACCGGAATTAGGGGGCCCTTTTTATTCAAGCATTTTGCACAACATTGAAGAGCAACTGCGTAAGTTTGGCTACCACGTCGTCGTGACGGCAGGCTCGAACACAGAGCAAGGGCAAAAAGAGTCGGTGCAATTTCTGCTAGGTCGCCGAGTCGATGCGTTAATTCTCCATACTCAACATCTAACCGATGACTACTTGATTGAATTGGATCAACAAGGGGTTCATTTGGTGCTAGTGAACCGTTTTATTCCTGAGATGGCCAGCAGCTGTATTGACATTGATAACGAGATAGGTGGCTTTTTGGCGACACAGTATTTACTCAGTCAGGGTCATCAACGAATTGCTTGTATTACTGGGCCATTGGATAAATCTGATGCGCGAGGCCGTTTGCAAGGCTACCGAAAAGCGTTGGAGGAGGCTGGGCTTGACTATGAAGAAGCGCTCGTGTCTGAAGCTGGTTTTACCGAAGAATCCGGCGTCAAAGCGATGCGCAAATTATTGATGCGTCACTGTGAATTTAGCGCCGTATTTGCTTCAAACGATCATATGGCATTTGGTGCATTTGAAGAGTTGCGCCGTGTCGGGTTGCAAATACCACAACACATATCCTTGGTTGGATTTGACGATATTTTATTCGCGCGTTACCTCACCCCAGCGTTAACGACCGTGAATTTCCCTCTTGAACAGATGAGCTTAGAAGCGGTTCAGCTCGTTATTCAAAAGCTGCACAAAAACAAACGCGACGTGAACTTCAAATTATCCCCTTCGTTGGTGATACGAGACTCCGTCAAAAATTTACTCAACACCCTATAAACCTAACAATAAAGATATTAAGGATGAATCATGAAATTTAAGACCTTAGTGCTATCAAGCGCCGTGGCTTTAGGATTTTCTTCGCTTACATATGCTGCCGACCACACCATCCGTTTAGACGGTTTCCCCGACTTTGATAGCAGTTTGAAAGTCTTATTGCCGGACTTTGAACAAAAGAGTGGTATCAAGGTTGACTATTTAATGAATAACCACGGCGACCACCACACCAAGCTGACGACGAACCTTGCCACAGGATCCGGAGCGGGGGATGTGATTGTGGTTGATGTAGAGAAAATTGGCCCCTTTGTTGCCTCCGGTGGCTTAGTCAATTTGTCGGAAAAATATGGCGCGGACAAATTCCAAGACCATTTTGCACCTTATGCTTGGGCACAAGGCAAGGGTGGCGATGGCCATATGTATGGCATTCCTGTCGACCTTGGCCCAGGCGTGATGTACTACCGAACCGATGTGTTTGAAAAGGCGGGGATTGACATCAATCAAGCGATAAAAGATTGGGACTCCTACATCAAAGCCGGTGAAATATTGAAGAAACAAAACGTACAGCTGATTGCATCCGCCGCTGATGTAGCACAAGCGATCATTTTTACCACGGTTCCTGACGGCGAAGGATTGTATTTTGATAGTAAGGGAAATTCAGTCGTCACTTCCGAACGTTTTGTACATGCATTTGAAGTGGCAAAAACGATTCGTGAAAAAGGGCTAGATGGCCGAATTTTGGCATGGTCTAACGAATGGTATGAAGGTTTCCGTAACGGTACTTTTGCTACTCAGCTTTCTGGTGCGTGGTTGCTCGGACATCTAAAAAACTGGATTGCGCCAGATACAGCAGGCAAATGGGCCGTATCAAACCTTCCTGATGGTATTTACGGCAGTTGGGGCGGTTCATTTCTCTCAATCCCTACTCAGTCAAAACATCAAGATGACGCGTGGAAGCTGATTGAGTACATGACAACCAACCGTGATGTGCAGCTTAAAGCGTTCGAAACGATTGCCGCGTTCCCCTCTAATGTCACGACTTACGATGACCCAATGTTCAATGAAGAAATTGAATTTCTAGGTGGTCAAAAAGCGCGTTTGTTGTTTGCGAATGTGGCAAAAAACATCAAACCAGTCGCGCCTGCGAAAGGCGACCATGTGGCTCGTTCTATCATCTTAGAAAATGCACTGATGGAAGTGTTGGATGAAGGCAAAGACATCAAAGCCGCACTGAAAGATGCAGAACGTTTGATTCAGCGTCGTACCCGTAATATGCAATAGCACGGTCATCATTAAAAAGAACCGCCAGCGGTGCTGGTGGTTCACTAAGCGTAAGTTATAGAAGGCATGATGTTATGCCTAAGAGGTCGTTATTATGAATCACGTTACGAGCAACGCTGTGCAAGCGCCATCGGGTCGACGTTTTTTTTCTCACCTGAGTTTGAAAGCGCTTACACCGTACGGGTTTCTATTGCCGTTTTTGATTATTTTTTCTGTTTTTGGAGTTTTTCCTCTCCTGTTTTCTGTCTATCTCTCTTTTCATGCGTGGAACCCCGTCGAAGGGGTTGCCGCCATGAATTATGTGGGATTTGATAACTACCAAGTTGCATTGACCGACCCTTGGTTGTGGCGTTCATTAAGCAATACATTGTGGTTGGCGATAACTTCGGGCGTCGCTCAACATTTAGTGGCTATTCCAGTGGCCTATATTTTGGTTTCATTGGGCGATCGGCTGCGTCATTGGCTGACATCCGCTTATTTTTTGCCATTCATTACCTCAACGGTGGCGGCGTCGCTCATCTTCTTCAATATGTATTCACCCAATTCGGGCATCATCAATCAAAGCTTAATGGCTTTAGCTGATAGCAGTGTCTTTGGCTGGGCATTTTCTTGGCTTAATGAGTATCAGCCTATCCGTTGGTTAGATGATGCCAACATGATCAAACCCTCGATTGCCATCATGGTTTTTTGGAAATACACCGGTTTTAACATCGTGTTGTACACCACAGGTTTAATGACCATTCCCAAAGAAATTTTAGAAGCCGCGCGGATGGATGGCGCTAACGCTTTTCGCCGTTTTTGGAATATCTCACTGCCGATGATTCGCCCTTTCGTTTTCTTTGCCGTCACCATGACCATCATTGGCAACTTACAACTGTTTGAAGAACCGTTTGTATTAACGCGCGGCACCGGAGGCGTAGGCCAAGCAGGCTTAACCATCTCAATGTATCTCTACAAAGTGGGTTGGGAGTGGCTAGAGATGGGCACGGCATCCGCTATTTCTTGGCTGCTGTTTGCGCTGATTGCAACTTGTACTGCGATTCAGTTTTTCTTATTTGGTAAAAAAGGGTTGGGGGAGTAATAGCATGTCAATCCACGCTTTAAAACTCAGTGATCGCAGCATTGAACTCATCACTAAAGTAATGATGGCGCTACTGGCGGTTGTATTGATTGTCTCGGCGTTGATCACTGTTTTCCCATTTTTGTGGTCGGCGCTGCTGTCAACGCGCGATCGTACGGAAATCTTCGGTTCAGGCATCAGCTTTGCCATTGGGGATAGCTTAGCCATTAACTATGCAAAGCTGTTGCAGATTATGCCGTTTTGGCAGGCGATGTTTAACTCTATCTACATTGCCTTTTTAGGCACCACTATCTCACTGTTGTTTTGCAGTATGGGCGGTTACGCGTTTGCTGTGTTTCAGTTCAAAGGTAAGAACGCGCTATTTGGTATGTTGGTGGCTTCCATGATGATCCCACCCGTCTTGAGCTTGATCCCCTATTTTATGATCGTGAAATTTCTGGGTTTGATGGATAACCACATGGCAGTTTGGCTGCCGTTTACCACTACTCCGTTCGGGATTTTTCTAATGCGCCAACACGTGATGGCCTCTATTCCTAAAGAGTTATTAGAAGCGGCCAAACTCGATGGCGCGGGAGAGTTTCGTACTTACTGGAGCGTTGTTTTGCCGTTGATGAAACCTGCATTGGCAACACTGGCGATTGTACAGTTTGTCTTTTTCTGGAACAGCTTTATGAATCCGTTAGTGGTGCTCACATCGCCAGAAAACTACGTCATTACTCAGGCGTTACGTAGCGTGCAAGGCATTCCAAATACGCCTTGGGGTGCGGTGATGCTTGGCACCACCATTTCTATATTGCCGTTGGTGACTATCTATCTCTTTGCGTCCAAACAGATGATAAGCGGCTTAACATCCGGTGCAGTAAAAGGCTAATTGGCCTTTAATCCCTCATTTTAGTTACTCATGCTGGCGTGGTTTTGTTGAAAGAAGGCGCAGTGTGAAGGAGAAAAATTATGGCAAAAGTTGAATTTAAGAACATTAAGAAGTCGTTTGGTCATGTGGATGTTGTTAGGCATTTTGATTTCACGGTGAATGATGGTGAGTTTGTGGTATTTCTTGGCCCATCGGGTTGCGGAAAATCAACCACATTACGCATGTTGGCGGGGCTGGAGTCGATTACGGCCGGTGATATTTACGTTGGTGACAAGTGGATGAATAACGTAGATGCCAAAGATAGAGACTTAGCGATGGTGTTCCAAAGTTATGCGCTTTACCCACATATGAGCGTGTATGAAAACATCGCGTTTGCATTGAAGTTAAAAGGCATGCCAAAAACTGAAATCGATAAGGAAGTGCGTAAAGCGGCAAAAATGTTAGAGCTTGACCCGCTCCTTGATCGTAAGCCTAAAGAGTTATCCGGCGGTCAACGCCAACGCGTGGCGATGGGGCGTGCCATGGTGCGTACGCCAAAAGTGTTCTTGTTTGATGAGCCACTTTCTAACTTAGATGCCAAACTTCGTGGTGTGATGCGCGAAGAGATCAAGCAGTTACATCGTCAGCTTAAAACCACCACTATTTATGTTACGCATGATCAAATTGAGGCCATGACGCTCGCTGATCGCATTGTGATCCTCAAAGATGGCTATGTTGCGCAAGTCGGTACGCCAACAGAGGTGTTTCAACGCCCGGCGAACAAATTTGTGGCGCAGTTTATTGGTAACCCTTCGATGAACATGCTTGATGCACAACTTATCCAGCAAGATGGCGAATGGCTTATCCAACTGGGTGACATCTTTATCCCGCTTCCCGAGCGATTTAAAGCGCATGCGTCTAAAAACCTCGCATTGCATGTCGGTATTCGCCCCACCGATATTCACTTACGCGCAGAACAAGTTAACCATGAACGCGTCTTGCCAATTGCCGTCACGCTCAAAGATAAAGAGTTGCTCGGTGCGAGTATTTTGTTGAAAACCCATGTTGCAGGCCAGCCTTTGATGGTGGAAACCCAAGCGGCAGAGGTAGAGGTGACGAAGGTTACACTCTATCTCGACCTAGATGCGATTCATATTTTTGATGCGCTGAGTGAAAACTCATTGGCCAGTTTTTAATGGTGAACAAGACGATGACAATAATAAAGCAAGCCCCTTATTTCGACGTTTGGCCCAAAATAGAATCAGCAATCAAAGCTGACCCTGAAATTGAACAGCAAGTAGCAAGAATCGTAGAGTTGATGACCTTAGAAGAAAAAATTGGCCAGATTATCCAACCAGAAATCCGCGATATTACGCCGCAAGAAATCATCGATTATAAGATTGGTACGGTACTCAATGGTGGTGGCTCTTGGCCAAACAGCAATAAACATGCACCAGCCAGTGAATGGGTAGCGAAAGCCGATGAATACTGGTTTGCCGCAGAAAAAGCTTATCAAGGTCGCCCATTTCATATTCCGTTTATGTGGGGGACTGACGCAGTACACGGCCACAATAACGTCTTTGGTGCAACCGTATTTCCGCACAATATTGGGTTGGGGTGCGCGCGCAATCCTGCCTTAATTCGCAAAATTGGCCGTATTACCGCGCTGGAAATCGCCGCGACGGGTATTGATTGGACCTTTGCACCAACCGTGGCCACCCCTCGTGATTTGCGTTGGGGGCGCTGTTATGAAGGTTACTCTGAAGACCCCGAAGTGACTTATGTTTATGCCAGTGAAATGGTCGCAGGTTTGCAAGGTGACGCCATTGACTTACAAGGTGAGCATCATGTGATCTCAAACGTCAAACATTGGGTGGGCGATGGCGGCACAGTGAATGGTGTTGATCGTGGCAGCAATACTTACAGTGAAGATCTGCTGCGTAACGTGCATGCCATGGGCTATTTCAGTGGCCTTAATGCCGGTGCGCAAGTGGTGATGTCTTCATTTAACTCGTGGGATAACCAAGCGAACTACGATCACGCGCCGCACATTTCAGGTGATTACAACCTCAAAATTCATGGCAGTAAGTACCTACTCACTGATGTTTTGAAAGATCAAATGGGCTTTGATGGATTAGTTGTAACCGATTGGCATGGTCATTCTGAAGTCAGTAAATGTACCGATGGTAATGCGACTTACGCTATCAATGCGGGTAACGATATCTTAATGATCCCTATTCGTGAGCATTGGCAATCAGCCTATCGTCAAGCGGTGAGCGATGCCAAAAGTGGAGTACTGAGCCAGAGCCGAATTGATGATGCTGTGACGCGTATTTTACGGGTGAAAATGCGCGCGGGTTTATGGAAAAAACCGCATCCTTCAGCGCGAGCTTTGGCTGGTCAGCAGTCTTTGATTGGTTGCTCTGAACATCGTGCTATCGCTCGCCAAGCCGTGCAGCAATCGATGGTACTGTTGAAAAATAACAAGGGTATTTTACCGCTCAAACGTGGGTGCAAGGTTGTGTTAACGGGCAGCGGCGCCAATGATTTGCAAAAGCAAGCGGGCGGGTGGAATCTCACTTGGCAAGGGGATGAAAATAACTTAGCCGATTTCCCCGGAGCCACCACAGTGAAAATGGCGTTAGAAGCCGAATTGGGCATAGATAATGTTTGCTACGATCCAGAATTAGCAGGTGATTGGCAAGCGGGTGATATTGCGGTTGTGGTGTTTGGTGAAGATCCTTATTCTGAAATGATGGGTGACATCAAAGCGTGGCAATCTTTGGAGTTTTCAACCTTGAAACGTCGCTACCGAGCAGATAGCGAAAAAATCAAAGCATTTCATAAGCGCGGCGTAAAAGTGGTATCGATTTTCTTTAGCGGTCGTCCACTGTTTGTCAATGAAGAAATATCCTTGTCTGATGCTTTTGTTGCGGCATTTTTACCCGGCAGCGAAGGACGTGGCATTACTGATGTTTTAGTGGCTAAAGAGAATGGTGAAGTTAATATCGACTTCTCTGGTACCTTGTCATTCAGTTGGCCCAATAAAAAGCGCAGCACCTGTGTGAACCGTATTCCTCCTCATATTCCCAACTATGTCGTGCCTGAATGTGAGCAGTCTCCTGTTGGGGAACATGCTCCTTTATTTGAATACGGTTATGGGCTTAATTACGCTGAAAAAAAACAAACTCGAGATTTGGATAACCTTGATTTAGATATCGACTCAGAAGAAGCAAAATGGCAAGCAACACGTGCAGAGCATCTGTATGGCATTATGGCGACGATAGGCGATTATCAACTTAAAGTGTCGGATGCTGAACATTGGATGGGCGTGGATGTCTCACGCAACAACGTGATGAAACTCGGTGCTGTCCGAACTAAGCCGTATAACTACCAGCAGCAGCAAGACGCCGTTGAGGTAGAAATTCTGGGGGGTGGAGCAATGGTTTATGCGCAAACGGGGCTAGGGCAAGCGGAAGATTTCAGCCATTACGATAATGCGCATGGTGTGGTCAGTTTTGAGATTAAAGTGCTCAGAGCGGCAACAGAACCTGTTTATTTGTCACTGCAACGCGCCGTTGTTCCTGGATGTTTGGGGGATATTGATAACGTGGTTAAAGTGGACGTCAGCCACTACTTTTCCACCATCAATGATAGCTTTACGCGCGTGAACATTGCTTGTTCACATTTCTCCGAGCAGGGATTAAGTTTTACTCATCTCGACACGCCCTTCTCATTATTTACTAATGGTGAGTGTCAATTTGTGATCGCCAATATATGTTGGGATACACAGTAAAAAGAAACGATAGACTCCTTCTCCGTGTGGAGAAGGAGTGCTTCTAAAGGGCCAAACATCGCCATGAGAAAATCAAAGAAAGCACCCACTGTTTATGATGTCGCTAAGCTTGCCGAAGTTTCGGCAAGCACTGTCTCTCGTTTTTTGAATCGCACAACTTACGTATCGGATGAAAAAAGCCAAAATATTGAACGTGCAATTAAAACCCTTGGTTACAAACCTAGTTACCCAACCAGTCATCTAGGCAATAAGCGTTCGATGACTATTGGTGTATTAGTGCAGCACGCAGAGAGCCCTCACACCAGTCGAATTCTGAATGACATGGAGAAGGTATTAATGACCCAAGGGTATTCACTGGTGATTGCCACAGGTCAGTGGCAGAAAAACTTGGAAGCACATGCACTGGAGTATCTTGCCAGAAGCAATGTCGATGGAATGATCATAGTGACAGGCAGTTTAAAAAGCGATCAAATCCTCAAATATGCTCAATCGATTCCCATCATTGCTGTCGGCCACCAAATTGTTAGTAATAATGTACGTTGCATTAATGTGGACAATGTACTCGGCGGTTATATTGCCACCTTGCACCTATTGCAATTAGGGCACGTGAACATTGCTCATATAAAAGGGCTCGCTAATCAGCCTGATTCAACCGCACGTTTCACTGGCTACCAAAAAGCGCTTCGTGAAGCGGGAATTAAGCCTATGCCTAAACTCATTAAACAAGGTGACTTTAGCTCTGAATGTGGGTATGAAAAGACGGTTGAACTGTTGCAGTCGAAAGTCCATTTCTCGGCTATTTTTGCTGCTAATGATCAAACAGCTTATGGTGCCATTAAGGCGTTAACTGATCACGGTGTGCGAGTGCCAGATGATGTTTCAGTGATTGGTTTTGATGACTTACCTGTCTCTCAGTATTTCACTCCGGCCCTAACGACATTACGCCAACCAATTGAAGAGATCGGTGCGGTGTGCGCGCATTCCATTCTCAACTTGCTCAGTGGTGAGAGGCACGATGCTAGGTTACCCCCTATCGATTTAATTGTGCGAGAGTCCACAAAGTCTATCTACCGTTAATAAAAAGCCCTCGTTAGAGGGCTAGTAGGACATGAAATTATAACCGTCGGAATTGGCGAACTAATGTGCCTTGAGAGCTAAGGTTTACCACTAAATCCTCACATTCATCTTCGTGTATCGTTGGCTTATAACATCAATATGACTTACGACTTGACCTTACGAGTAAGCTTGCCACAATGTGCGCATGCAATAACTGTAGGGAAAACAGTATGATATTTTATTCTTTTGGGCGGCTAAAACCCATCGCGTTACTCTTAACTTCTTTACTTTCATCAACTTCTTTCGCTGCTATCAGTGATGCGCCTGTGGTTGGCGGGCTGTTCAATTCGGCGCAAATATTGAAAAATCAAATGGCGTCGTCTTTAAGCTATTCAACGCGCTTTGCCCGTGATTCGACCTTATTTACCATCGCCGGGGTAACACTCGATAGCTATATCCTTATGTTGCCTTTAGATGCAAAAACAAAAGCTCGCGTTATTGCACAAATTTCTAACCCAACTTACGCCATCCCGCTGGGCTATTTTTTATATCAATATTATGATCGTTATACGGGGTTAGAAAATGATGATGTATTTAAACAGTATTTAAGTACTGTTTATGACGCAAAGGTTTTAAAGGGATTCGAGCATAGCCTCTACCATTATGGGGAAGAGGTGGTGAGTGAACAAAAAGAAAATATTAAAGATCAAGGGCATCATGAAGGGATTAAAGTGGATGCCCAATTTATTGTGGCCATGGTGACTGTGTATGATGCCTTGGTTGAAATTGGTGAGTGGCAACAGCTTGAGAGATTGCCGGATCACTATCAATATCTGACGTCAAGTGAACCCGATCGATTACTGATTAATAAAATCCAACCGATAGTGATCCAAATTATTAGTCAGGCTGCTAATGGGATGGATGAAGGAGAGATGAAGCAAGCCCTTTTTGGGGTATTAGAAGATGCAAAGCCAGAAAATACAGCACGTGTGAATAACAAAGCAGAGGCAATCACGGTTACTTTGATTGATTTTGTGCGTATGAACGTATTAAAAGGCTACCGCCAATTTGTCTATCAGCAAGAGCGTGAACAAGCACTAAATTCCTGGTTACAAAAAGCATTTGATGATGATCCTCAAGCATTGATTGCGTTTCTCCGCTCTCAGCAACAACGTCGTATGGCAGTGCAGATCACCGTGGATGGTTTGCAACAAGGGCTGATCGAAGGTTTGGTTGACCCGAGTAAGCCATTTATCCGCAAAGCTCACCAAGATCACAACAATCGATTGAGCACGAAGCCCTCTTCAATGGAGGTGGTTCAACCTGAACATCAGCAACAAGTACGTTTCATGCAGATATTGGCTGAGCAGCCTTATCACGATCCACATTACTTGCCGTTTTTTAAACGCTTGTATCGTGATCATCGCGCTTCTATTACTCAAGTGGGCATTTCATCAACACCAACGATCAGTGTGCGTAATTTACCGATCATAAAAACAGGAGCTAAGGTGTCCGGCCAAGGTGGTACTGGCATACCCAATTTCCACTTTGTTGATCGCCCAACCGACCGTGCTTATTACTTTTTTGGTAATGATGCACTGCAGCTTGATCGCTTACTGGTTAAAAACCAAGTACAAACGATGTTTGATCGCCTCGCTTACCTCAATACCCTCAACTGCAATGCGCAATACGATTGGAATGCTCATACCACTTATGATGGTTTAGTGAATTTAGGGGCGGGTGAGGCATTACGTGATTTTGGTGAAAAGCGGTGTGTGCGTGAGCTGAAAGAGCGCGCGATTGTCGAACGTGAACTCCAACAGTTGCGAGCGACATTAGTTGAAGAGGTCACGCGCTATCAGCAGATAAGCAAGTGGGATTTTTATACTCGCTGGACTCGCCATCAAGTGCTTGCTCACCAGTTGAAACAACTTGCACAAAAAGAACTGAAAGGAATGCCCGACTATACGCTGATTTATAATCCATGGCCGGATCATTTTGCTCATTTTAGCGGCCCATTCAGCGATGAAGTCATCATGCCAACTGGGGAACTAAACCGCCTCGATTACTGGCTAGCGCAAATAGAAGCAACCTATCAATACGCGGGAGTATATGACCGCACGTTATGGGGCATGGCTGGCGATCATGGTTTAGCTCCTGTTTATTTCTCCCTCAACCCAGAAAAACAGATCTTTGAGCCGCTAGCTTCACAACTGGGAATAAAACTCAACGTGAAAAAAATCTCATCGGATGAGGGAGAAGGGCCAAAAATGACTAATGCGATTAACGCGCCGTCAAACAAAGGGATTGATGTGGTCGTCGCTTCCACTGCGGGTGGAAATTTTATGATGGATTTCTTTAATGCAGAAGCTGGATGGGAAGTTCAACCTGTTTATCAAGAGCTGATCCGTTGGCAACCGATCCATTCTAAGCCAGGGCAGCAGGTTGATGTGATCGATGAAACCGTAGCGCGACTTGCTGAAAGCCTAGATTATTTAGTTGTGAGAGAAAAACCATGTGATTTAACGGACTGTTCTGTACGGTTGGTTGGCGAGCGGCAAGGTAAACGAGTGGATGAATGGATTGAAAAAAAGGGTGATAAACTGCGCTATTTTGCTAAATCGGAACAGCCATTGCTGCTTGGCGTTCAGCAGCTAAATGCTTATTTGTCGCCTCCTTCATCTGACGAGCTAGAACATTATGCACAACTCGTCGAACGTTGTGTTTATCACGCTAAAGCGAATCAAGCTGAGACGTGGTGCTCAAGTGCGCAGTGGCGAGAGTTAACACGTTTTACGCCCCGTCCAGATTCGGTTAATCAGCTCGCTGCTATTTATGAAGACGACCGTGCGGGCACCATTAACCTATTTCCTAAAGAGGGCGTTGGCTTTAATACTAAAGTTCCGGGGCGTCATGCGGGTGAAAGCTATCTAGAAAAAGATGCTTTTATCGGTTTTTGGGGGAGCCCGATTGGCAATCAAGCCACGCCGCTCGGTTCAGTCGAAAATGGCTCACTTGCGCCCACTCTTTATCACTATTTAACGGGAGACGAAGTTAAAGTTGGTGAAGATGGGTGGGGTTATCCGTCGGTTCTTAAACAGCTGGATATTCGTTAGCGAGATTTAGCCGTTATGACTGCCAATGAAATAAGTGAGCGTTAGGCTCTATTGAGTGAAGAACGTTCGCTTGTTTCATTGGCTTCGATTGCAGCCTTAAGTGGCTGGTTGATCAGCACGTTTAAACTTCAAACGATTTTTCACATCTCGGCTGCTCAGAATACGTTGGCTGTGATCAATATCGAGCTTGGATTTTGCTAAGCGATCATACAGCAGCACATTGACGCTCGCGGCCAAATTCATGCAACCAATCGTTGGGATGTATACAACCTCACTGGCTTGGTTAACTATCTCTTGTGGAATAGAACCATCTTCAGGGCCAAACACATACAGCGCTTTTTCCGGGTGAATAAACTCGGGCAGTGGTGTCGCCCCTTCTGCCAGTTCAACACAGACGATTTTCATCTCACTTGGCAAGTCCTGCGTGATCTCTACCATCGCGGTGAGCGGGATTTTACTTTGAATGTTTTTTGTGTCGGTTTGAAATTTCACTGCGCGATCATAACGCTCACCACTGTAGCGAACCGCGCATGCTTGGTAGCAACCTGCCGCGCGCATCACGCCACCTACGTTGGTTGGGCTTTTAGGGTTACACAAACCAATGATCACTGACATTTCACGTTCCACAAAAAATCCTCTCACAATTTGGGGCGGGCAGTATAACGCTAAAATTTGCCTTGAAAGAAAAAATATCGATAAATCGTTCAATAGTTTTTATATTTTTCGTGACCTTTCTTGGAGTACTCAAACTGTCGTATTTCTTACATCAATATTTCATAGGGGGATGGCTTAATTTATTTTTTCACAGTTAAAGGATGAAAACGTGAAGATTATTAATAAAGTCATGCTATTTGGGTTGTCTCTTGCTGCTCATGCGGTATTGGCGGACACCGATATTTATTTAACCAATAACTCTGCGCTGCCGATGTCTATTACTGTGAAACAGACCGGATCTGATCAGTTGCAACAAGGCAGTGAGTGGCAGCAACACAGTGAAACGTTAGGCCCGTGGGAAACCAAAATGGTGCTCAGCTTTAACCGCTGGCAAGGGGTGGAATCTGGCAAAACGTACCAATTTGAAACCATGGTGACTTTGCCGCAAGGGCAGGTTTTCTCTTTACAGCAGAAGATGGAAGGTCATTGGTATAACTCAAGCATTGAGCATGGGGTACAAGCACGAGATGTGCCTCTTCAGTGGCAAAATGATCGTGCGGTTCACCGTTATTACTCAACGCAGTTGATTGAACGTCCAACCGAGCTTGCGTTTAAATCCGTCAGCACCACTCGTTACGACGACATTTATTACACCATTACGCCAACGAATACAGAAGAAACACCCGATGCTGAGACCTTAAAAGTGATGACCTATAACGTTTGGGCGTTACCTGTGATTGCTTCAAATATTGCCGAGCGTTTTGCTATCATCCCTCAGCACATCAAAGGGTATGATGCCGTAATGCTGCAAGAAGTGTTTGCTGCGGGGCGTGATGCCTTTCTTCGAGAGCTGGCAAAAGAGTATCCGTACCAAACGAAAATGCTCGATAAGTCTGGGGTGAATATCCATGACGGTGGAGTGATCATCGTCAGCCGCTACCCAATTGTTAACCAAGGACAGTATGTTTTCCCTGATTGCTCGGGAACTGACTGTTTTGCTGATAAAGGGGTGAATTATGCTGAAATCATCAAAAATGGTCAGGCTTATCATCTGTTTGCAACGCATACTGCCTCGTTTGATACCGATACCGCTCGCGATTATCGCCAACGTCAGTTCAGACAGATGCGCAGTTTTGCGCAATCGTTCTCTATTCCCAGCACAGAAACGGTGATTTATGGCGGTGATTTTAACGTGAATAAACGTAAATTTGCCGATGACTATCAAAACATGCTCGCGAATCTTGCGTCAACCGAACCTAGCTACGCAGGCTATACCGAATCAACGTTTGATCCGCGCATCAATGATTTTGCAGGAGAACCCTTATCCGGTGGTGAAAACGTGGAGTACCTCGATTATGTGGTGGTAAGCCAAGAGTTTGCACAACCAAGCGAACAACAAAACCGCAATACTGTGCTGGTGCCAAGAACCACGGACGAGCGTTTATGGCAGCATTACAATTTATCGGATCACTTTCCGGTTAAAGCTGAGATCCGCTAGATGCGTTGGGTTAGGTTATTGATCTGCGTTGCCTTAGCCGGCAGCGCAAGCTATTGGTGGGTGAAGAGGGATGAGTTTCCCACTATCCAAACACCCCCCAATAGAATTGAGGTTGCATTGCCGGGCACGGTGCGTTTGCCAGAGCAAAGTGGCGTTGCTTGGCTGGCTAATCGCGATCATCCAACCCATGAAGAGTCGGCTCTCGTTGGTGAAACGCTGCAAACAGAAATAGGCAAAGCGCTGAGAGAGAGAATAGAGCAGTTTTGGCAGCAGTGTCGTCAGCAAAATGTGTGTGCTGCGCGGCTACAACAATTACAAGCGCAGTTGCCCCATGAACGCTATGAGCTGGTTGCACTCTATTGGCAAAAACAGGCGCAACGTGACGCGTTGCTTGGAATGGAACTCATCAGTCAGGATACGGAATTAGGTGACAAAATGGCGTATGTAAAATCGATTGATCAACAAGTATGGGGGCGACAAGCGGATATCTTGTTTGCTGATCAGTACGCTTATGATGATTTTGTACAGCAACCCAATGACTACGAAGGTATTGCTTCCGTAGAAGAGGCGTTGCAGAGCATTGAACAGCGGCTTACACAGCATCAATATCAATGGGATACCTTTTCATTAAACACAGGTAATGCACGCTATGAACAAGCGATTCGGCTGATCCCTCAACATTTATCGTTAGAACAGCGCTTAGAAGTACAACAAGGTTTAGCCGAACTTTACTTAAATGAACATGAGCGCAGTGAGGTGGCCCATCGCCAAATCGAGCAACAAGCGCAGGCTGCTCAAGTCATTGACTACCAGCAAGCGTTAGCGCAGTTAGAAAAAACGCTCTCAAGCCAGAGAAAGACAGCCTATGCCACCCTTTCGACAGAAGAGTGGGTGCGCTATGCGGCAAAGCAGCGTTATGAGTTTAGAAAAGCATTTTTTGCTCGTTAGGATGAATAAGATAACTACAGCGCTCTTTATTCACTCGCCATGAACCGTTAAACTCACCAGCAAATAACTGACTTGGATTGATCATGGCAACCTTATCTCTACAAGAGCAAATGCTAAAAGCGGGTTTAGTTAACGCCAAAAAACTCAGCAAAGCGAAAAAGAGCTCTAAAAAATCGCGCGTGCAAGCACGTGAAGTGAAAGCGGCAGTAGAAGCGAATAAAGTCGAGCAACAAGAGCGCGACAAGGCACTAAATAAACAGCAAAAAGAGCAGTTGTTGAGCAAAGAAATTCGTGCTCAAGTAAAACAACTGATTGAGATGAATAAGCTGGATCTAAAACACGGTGAAATCAAATACAACTTTGTTGATGGTAAGTTGGTGAAGTCACTTTATGTCGATCCACTGGTTCGTGATCAACTGAGTAAAGGAATCCTGGCTATCGCGCGTTATGAAGATGGCTATGCTGTCATCCCGGGTGTGGTAGCGGATAAAATCTTCATGCGTGATGAAGAGAGCATTATCGAAAATAAAACTGCCGATGAATCTCTACCTGCTGAAGATGATCCGTACGCGGATTTCGTAGTCCCTGATGATTTGATGTGGTAATTCCTTTCAGCTCTCCTTCTCAACGGAGGAGGGCTCTCGTTCTCCCTTCCTACCTCTACTTTCCACTTAGCCTATTTCCCCCAATGGTTTCGGTACTAATAGACAGAGTTTGTTGACAATGTTTGGTAATCAAACTAAATTTAAATCAAATATTTTGATTATCAAACTAAGTGGGTGGGATTTTGCAGTTTACTACCGAGCATCGTCATAACTTTATCGCTAGCGCAGACCAAAATGAGAAACGCACGTTTTACGTTCTTTTGCTCACGCTTGTCACCATGGTAGCGGAGATCATTGCTGGTACTATTTTCGGTTCGATGGCTCTGCTTGCCGATGGTTGGCATATGGGTACTCATGCGGCTGCTTTCTGCATTACGCTGTTTGCTTACCGTTATGCCAGAAAGCATGCACACAGTGAGAAGTTCTCATTTGGTACCGGTAAAGTGAGTGTGTTGGGAGGCTACACCAGTGCGATTGCATTAGGTATTGTGGCGTTGCTGATGGTGGTGGAATCGGTTCATCGTTTATTCAATCCCGAAGCGATTCAATTTAATGAAGCGATTATTGTCGCCATCATTGGCTTGCTGGTGAACTTAGTGAGCATGCTATTGTTGCATGATAACCATCACCACCATCATAGTGACCATGACCATGACCATGACCATGACCATGACCATCACGATCATAATTTACGAGCTGCCTATTTGCATGTTCTTGCCGATGCCTTGACTTCTCTTCTGGCGATTGTGGCGCTCTTGTTTGGAAAATATTATGGCTGGAACTGGTTAGATTCTGTTGTAGGCATCGTCGGCGCTGCCGTGATTGCTAAGTGGACAATAGGCCTTATCAAGCAGGCTAGCCCTATTTTATTAGATGAAAGCATCGAGCAACCCTATCGACGTTTAATTGAAGAAGAGCTAGCCGCATTTGCGGTGATTAAAGATCTCCATATTTGGAAAATCAGTGGTCATCACTACTCAGCTGCGATTATCTTAGAATCTCATGTTGATAAAACCGTTGCAGAATATAAACAAATATTGGCGAAGTTTGATAAAATCCACCACCTTACCCTTGAAGTTCACCCGATGGCATGATGAGTAATATCGAAAAACTGAATCAACAATTAACGGAATTTTACGACAAGATGTCCTCATGGGAGCAATCTGTGGTGCGAGAAACAGGCTACTCCCTGGCGCAGATCCACACCATCGAGGTGTTAGGTATTCATGGCCCGATGAGAATGAAAGAGTTAGCGCAAAAACTCGGTATCACAACTGGTACGCTCACCGTTCAAATAGAGAAGTTAGTGAATGCTAAGTTGATTGAACGCGGCGCGCACCCAGATGACAGAAGATCGATTGTCGTGACTTTAACTGTAGAAGGTCAGAAAATTCATCGCCAGCATAATCAGTTGCATGTGGAGTTAGTGAAAGATCTGACGAGATACTTGGATGCAAACGAAGAAACAGTATTACTCAACAGCCTGCTAAAAATGAACCAAGAGTTTTAAACTATGACCAACCACTTGCGACTTGCAAGTGGTTGGTCAGCTAATTTTCTGTTTTATTCTACCTGTAATGTTACATCAGAAAAATTCGAGTATGCATCGATCATGATATGCAGATCCTCAGCATTTGGCTCTGCTAAGCATTGCTCATTACTTCCTGATTGGTAAGGCCGACAATCAAAGACTCTTTTGGTCGGTGGATTGCCTGAAAGGGTATAGAGATCGGCATCGCCTTGCCCAGAGGTTATCGAAATTTTCACCGCTGTTTGGCGTTCTGATGCAGGTAAAATGAATCGTTTTTGTTGGCCTTTGCTCAAGGTGATGCCAGTAATGCTTTGCCCACGTTGGATGACGCCATCTTGCGGAGGTGGAGTGCCTCCTTTTTTCCCTACGGGCAACTGGTTATCAAAGAATGGTGCAACCTGAGGCCAGATTTTGCTGATTTTGACCCCTTGGTTTTCACATCCCCCAAAGTGGTGTAGTGCAATGACTTTATGGCTCTCAGAGGCCAATACAGGTGAACCAGAAGAGCCGCCAATAGTGTCACAAAAATACCCTGTGTCGGTATTGGCACCGCGACCATTGGTAGAGGCTATATCAATTTGGCACATGCCAGAGCCATTTTGATCGCTTTCTATCGCCAACTCTTTGGGGTTACCAGCGCCGTGTTGTGGAATATAAATACCCGTGCCGTAGCTGGGCTCTGAATTGTCTAAGCCTAAGTAACTAAATTGTCCTAGCTGCTCGAAATTAGCCACCGTGAATAATGTGTAGTCCAAGGTATAATCGGTGCTTAATAACTGATCGCCCATGACCTTCACTGTGGTATCCAAGCTACCGCCGCAAGTCGTGCGTTGGTAATTAAACCATACTTCAGTATTTTTTAGTTCAGAGGCTGTTGATACACAGTGGTTATTGGTGATCATGTGATTATTGGGCCCGACACGCCAAGCCGTGCATAAGCTACGGCCATCAATCAGTAGCCTTGCTACGGCGCTACTCCACGCCACTTTTTCAGGGTGTGAGTCGCTCCAACAAGTAACATCTTTTCTTTCATTGATGCCACAGGTTGAAAACAACCCAGAGTTATCAGCGGCTAGGTTCGGTTGTGATAACGTGGCACTTTCATTCCCAGCCATAAAATAGTCAATTGAGATCTGTGCTTGGTCAGGATGTTCACCGGTTTTCCACTCTACGATAACGCTATCTCCATTAATCGAGCGGGCAAATAAAGGCCCGTTCTCTGAACTGTCGTAGGTGATACTTTCATTGCTGTGTGGAGAGTGTAGTGTGACGCTTCCCCCTTTGCTGAGCTGAAACTTATCAAAGTGGACCTTAATAAAGCTGGCTCCCGGCGAATGGATTGGATAGTGAGTGGTTAGAGATTGGTGGGTTGTTAAAGAATGCGGATGGATTACTTTATCCGCAATGGTGGGGAGTGATTCTTTTTCTATTGAAGCAGTCGCTTGAGTAGAACTCAACACCACTGCTGCTATTAAGCCAAGTAGACGTATTGATAATTGCATTTTGATCTCCTCTATGTGGCAATAAATGCCTCATAAAGCATATGAGCCTATGAGAGTATTGGCTCAAAAATAGTCTCGATATGAGTGTAAACTTAATTGTGCGTAATATTATCAATAGCAGTCCTCTCCAGTAGTCTCTCGATGATGGTAGAGGTATAGATTCAACAAAAAGTATCATTATTCAATCTTTAAATCGTTAGAATGATACATTCTGTCAGATGTTGCATGGGTGATGCTGCTAGACTTGTTCATGAACTTATTCATAGGAGAAAACAATGAACTCGACGATTTTTAGCTCGGCCATCGTCACCACGACGTTAACCACTAGCTTATTATTTACAGGGATGGCAAACGCTCTGCAACTCAGCAGCCGTGATATCCAAGAAGGCCACCCGATGGCAAAAACCTTTGAATTTTCAGGCTGGGGTTGTGCTGGGGAGAATCTTTCGCCGCACTTAATTTGGACTGATGCACCACAAGGAACCAAAAGTTTTGCTATTACGGCTTTTGATCCAGATGCTCCGACAGGAAGTGGCTTTTGGCATTGGATTGCGCTGGATATTCCAGCGACAGTGAGTGAGCTAGCACGTAGGGTTGAAGTCAAAAAGCTCGGTGCAATAGAAACACGTATCGATTATGGCAGCGTTGGTTTTGGTGGTGCTTGTCCGCCAGAAGGGCACGGAATGCACCGTTACCAGTTTACGGTATGGGCTCTCCCGACGGAAAAACTCAATTTGGCGGCCGATGTATCACCTGCGGTGGTTGGTTTTACCCTCAATAGTTTGGCGTTAGAAAAAGCGACGCTGACCGCAACCTATACACGCTAATTCATGGGGGAGTGATGAATCACCAATACCAAGTCACCACCTTTCGAGCCGCTCAGCAACAAAGGCTGAGAAATGTGAGGATTCACTCTCCAAGCTTGATTCAGATCCAATCTGGCAGTAAAAAACTGTTTCATAAGGAAGAGGCCATTAATCTATCGAGCACTTCGTTATTGTTGTGTGAGGCCTCAGCTTCGCTCAGTTTCGAAAATTTACCAGAACACGGTTACTTCTCTTCAAGGCTGTTCAGTTTCACCTACCGCCCGACCGAGGCGATGCTTGCGTTAAGCGCGAGTCATGATCGCCCAGTTATGTGGCCTGTGATTTCAACCAGCCCCTCACTGAAAAGTTCGCTCAATGCGCTCGCCTCGTTCGATCTTTCGTTAATCAGCCAAGAAACCCAAGCCTATCTACTGATGGTGTTATACCAACAATTGGCTGAGCAAGGTGCGCTGCATTGGCTCTTTGAGAGTAATTCTCTACCCTTTGAGCAGAAGCTGAGAAACTACCTCGCCCAGTCACCAGAAGAAGAACATCCACTTGAGCGGGTAGCAACGCACTTTGCCATGAGCCGCGCGACCTTAATTCGACGCTTAAAGCAACATGGCACCCGTTACCGTGAGGTTTTGGCTGAAGTGCGTGTGAATCACGCGCTGAACTTAATGCAAAGTGGCCAACGAAATATAGCGATATTGGCGCAGTGTTGCGGCTACCAATCGGAACAGCGATTTAATCAACGCTTTCGCAGTCAGTTTGGTTTAAGCCCCAAAGCGTATTTACACACTCTTGGTATGCGAGGTAAAGGTACGCCAGATAAAGAGACAAAAAAAACAGCCCATTTTATCCAATGAGCCATTTTAAGATTGAGGGTAGATCAAAGCGGTTTAGACACCTCATCAACCAAATACAAAATGGATTGATATGGAATGCCGCTGTGGTGCGACAGGCCAATTTCACAGGTACGGCTATTACTGAATCCGCGTTCGCAGTGAGCAGGAACTTGCTCTTTGAGCGGATGAACGGCCGCCGCATTCAGTTCTGGCGTGGTAAAGCCTTTATCGCCCGCCCAGCCGCAGCACTGAATATGCTCTGGCACAATCACTGTGCTGACGCAGGTTTGGGTCAATTTGAGCATGTCGGCTTCCAACCCCATTTTGCGCGCACTACAGGTGATATGCAGCATCACAGTTTCTTCTTTGGCTTTGATCGCTAAAGAATCCAGCAGATACTTATTGACAAAACCGACGGGTTCTAAGATCTCCAGTGGTTTAGTAAATTGTTCAATACTGCGTTTTGCACACGGGCTAGTGTCCATCAATACCGGATATCGCCCTTGTTGGCTAGCTTGCCATAACGCGGCTTCTAACTGCTGCGCTTTTGACTGTGCAAGCTCATTCATTCCCTTGCTGTCATAGGGCATGCCACAACATTGGCTGTTGAGCTCGTTAGGTAGAATCACCTCATATCCTGCTTTGTTAAGCAGTGATAAGGTCACTTCGGTTAATGGCCGCTGATCGCCCGCGCTGTTTTGTTGGCCCATATTTCGGCTCGCACAAGAGGGTAGATAGACGACTTTTTTCTCACGGCGCGGCAGGTTTTCTACTGCAATGGCTAAGTTTTGATGATTGGCTTGCGGCAGTTGTGGATACCAAATAGGCGTTTTGCCTTTGCTGAGTTTACGCAAGCCGTTGGTTGCGCCGCCGACTAACTTCTCGCCCAGCCATTTGCTAGCCAATTGGTTGGCACTGAGGCCGATTTTAGCCACGGCTGTGGTGGCGGCAAAGTGATCCGCTGTCCATGTAGCAATGGGGATGAATTTTTGGTATTTCGCGGCGCGCAGCTTTTTCACTAAATCGCCAGTGTTGATGCCAACAGGGCAGCGCTCAGCGCATAAGCCAGTAGCGGCGCAGGTGTCTAATCCTTGGTATTCAAAGACTTTTTCAAGCTCAGAAGCTTCTACCGTTTCACCTTGCGCGCGTCGACGTTGTAGCTCGCGGTACAAGACGATTCGTTGACGTGGCGAGAGCGATAGTGTGCGAGATGGACAAACAGGTTCGCAAAACCCGCATTCGATGCAGCGATCGACCAAGGCATCAGCCGCTGGCATCGGCTTTAGGTTAGCTAAGTGGGAACGCGGATCATCGTTGATTATAACGCCGGGGTTGAGCAAGCCTTGTGGATCAAACAGGGTTTTGATTTGTTGCATTAAGGCGTAACCGTCTTTGCCCCATTCCAATTCCACATACGGTGCCATGTTACGGCCCGTGCCGTGCTCGGCTTTGAGTGAACCCTGATATTTCACTGCCACTAGCTCGGCCACTTCATCCATAAATGCGCCGTAGCGGTCGATCTCGCTTTGGCTATCAAAGCCTTGTGTAAAGACAAAATGCAAGTTGCCTTCCAGAGCGTGGCCGAAGATGATGGCTTCGTGATAGTGGTAGTGATCAAACAGAGCCTGCAAATCGCGCACACCATTCGCAAGGCTTTCTACCGGAAACGCCACATCTTCAATGATGACGGTTGTCCCTACTTCGCGCACCGCGCCGACGGCAGGGAACATCCCTTTGCGAATGCCCCATAAGGTTGCCACCGTTTTGGTATCAGAGGTGAATGGTACGGATTCGATGATCTGATAGTCGCTTAGTGCTGCCATCACGGTGCTGCATTGTGAATGAAGTGTTACGTGATCGCTGGCGTGAGACTCAATTAGCAGCGCAGCGGCTTCTAGATCCAATTGCGCAATAAACGCGGGCATGCCAGCTTTGTCAGCGACAGAGCGCATCGCGCGTCCATCCATCATTTCGACTGCCGCAACTGGGGTTTTGGACAGGGTCGTAACCGCTTGGCTAGCCTGCTCAATATCAGCAAAGACAAGCAGCGCCGAGGCTTTGTGCGCGTGCTCAATGACGGTGTTGTAGGTGATGTCGGCAATAAAACCGAGTGTGCCTTCTGAGCCAATCATCAAATGTTCAATAATTTCAATCGGATCAGAGTAATCAACGAGAGCATTTAGGGCGTAGCCAGTGGTGTTTTTTAGGCGATATTTGTGGTGAATAAGCTTTGATAGTGTGTGATTTTGCGCCGTTTGTGCATGAAGTTGAGCAATACCTTCAATCAATTCGGGTTTAGCGATTTTGAATGCAGCGATGCTTTCTGGGTTTGCGGTGTCGAGCACGGAACCGTCTGCGAAGACGATCTTCATACTATCGACAGTGCGGTAAGAGTTTTGCGCGGTGCCGCAGCACATACCACTGGCGTTATTGGCGGCGATTCCACCAATTTTGCAGGTGTTAATTGAGGCTGGATCTGGGCCGATTTTGCGTTGAAAAGGGGCAAGGTATTTGTTGGCATCGGCTCCGATGACCCCCGGTTGTAGGGTGATTTTTTTGCCCTCATCGTGAATGCGATGGCCTCGCCAGTCATCGGTTAAGGCGATCAAAACCGAATCAGAAACTGCCTGACCAGATAAACTGGTGCCAGCGGCGCGAAACGTGCAGTGAACGCCAAGCTCGCGGCAGCTTTTAATGGCAAAAATGACCTCATCAAGGCTTTGTAAGCGCAGCACAATTTTCGGCACCAAGCGATAGAAGCTGGCATCAGTGCCATAAGCAAGGCGTTTTGCCTGCTGCGTGATGATGCGCTCAGGGTCGATGCGCGTAGCGAGTTGCGTTTCCAGTTGACGATAGGTGGCGTCTGAAAGAGTGCTGGCCATCATTGTTTCCCATTTTAAATTGAGGTTGTGGATAGGTTAACGTGCGGCTACCGTTGGTTTGTCATCATGAGATTAAAGTTTGACTAACGATTCTCGTGACAAATCGGCAATGGTTTTCGCTCCGGTTAAGGTCATGGCAACGCGCATCTCTTTTTCATACAAATCGAGCAAGTTCTCAACGCCGCTTTGACCTTGCGCCACCAATGCATAAACAAACGAGCGACCCAGCAGCGTGCAGTCCGCGCCCAGCGCCAGCATGCGTACCACATCAAGCCCAGTGCGAATCCCTGAATCGACCAGAATTTTCAGGTCGCCCTTCACCGCATCAGCAATCGCAGGTAAAGCTTTGGCGGTTGACAACACTCCATCAAGCTGGCGACCACCGTGGTTGGATACGATAATGCCATCAGCGCCAAATCGCACCGCGTCTTTGGCATCTTCTGTATCTAGAATGCCTTTAATGATCATCGGGCCGTCCCAAAAATCGCGGATCCACTCTAAATCTTTCCATGAAATAGAAGGATCAAAATTCTCACCAAGCCAACCAATGTAGTCTTCCAATTTAGTCGGCGTGCCACGGTAGGCAGAAATATTGCCTAAATCGTGTGGTTTACCGAGCAAGCCGACATCCCACGCCCAGCTTGGGTGTTTCATCGCTTGAAACACTCGGCGCATCGCCGCGTTAGGGCCGCTCATGCCAGAATGCATGTCGCGGTAACGCGCGCCGGGAACGGGCATGTCTACGGTAAACACGAGGTTTTTCACCCCCGCGGCTTTGGCGCGCTCCAACACATTTTTCATAAAGCCGCGATCTTTAAGCACGTAGAGTTGAAACCAAATTGGTCGAGCCAGTGCCGCTGATACTTCTTCGATCGGGCAAACCGATACGGTGGACAGTGTAAAAGGAATGCCTTTATTTTCAGCCGCGCGCGCTGCTTGCACTTCGCCGCGCCGCGCGTACATACCAGTTAAACCAACGGGGGCAAGAGCAATCGGCATTGCAAGCTGTTCGCCAAACAGTTGTGTTTCTAAACTGAGCTCTGACATGTTATTAAGCACGCGTTGGCGCAGTGCGATGTCAGCTAAATCCGCGGTATTGCGTGTGAGCGTGTGCTCACCGTATGAGCCACCATCAATATAATGAAACAGAAAAGGAGGCAATTTCGCTTTCGCGGCAGCGCGATAGTCGGTGGAGGCTGAAATAATCATAGATTGAATCCTAATTTGTGCAGAGCCGCCGCCTAGCGAGCTCTGCATTTCTTACACAAGATTAATGGTTATAAAAACCAAGTTGATACCAAATCACATCACCAAACTTAAGGTTGCTGGGTCATTAGTACATCGGTCATATTAAAGCCGTAAATCACCACTAAACCGATAAGGCCGGTCATCACAAGGTAGTAGAAAGTTGGGATAATGGTTTTGCGCAGCGTAGCTCCTTCTTGGCCCAATAAACCGACCGTTGCTGATGCCGCGACGACGTTGTGAATCGCAATCATATTGCCCGCCGCTGCGCCAACAGCTTGTAGCGCAATGATCATCACACTGGAGATAGAGAGTGTTTGCGCCACTTCAAACTGGAACTGGCTAAACATCATGTTCGACACCGTATTTGAGCCTGCGATGAACGCCCCAAGTGCACCAACGGTGGCACTTAATGCAGGGAAGGCATCACCGACTAAACCCGCGGCAAAATTGGCGGTAGTGACCGGCATGCTCGCAAGCTCTGCGCCATTGACGCCAGAGTTAATAAAAATACGCACCATAGGGATAGTGAATACCAACACAAAGCCCGCGCCGATCAGCGTTTTGCTTGATTCACCGAATGCTTTGATGAGCGGTGTCGCACTGCGTGACTGCAATATTACTGCCAGTAACGCGACAAAAACCAAGATGCCACCGGGAAGATAAAGCGGTTGAATGGCCGTGCTGATGCCTGTTTCAGCCAGAATGTTGTTAAAGGATAGGCTCACTCCAGCCAGCAGTGACTTAAATTCGCTGCTCACACGGCTTGCCACAAGGATAACCGCGAGCAGAACATAGGGAGTCCAAGCCAATGCAAGGCCCATCGGTTTAGCTTTGATCTCCTCAATATCAATTTTTAATGAGCCTAACCACTCTGCGGGCCACGATTTCTCTTCTGGAAAATCCCATTGTGATTTTGGTACTAAAAAGCCTTTTTTCGCGGCCGTGACAACCAGTGCCAAGCTGATCAAGCCACCGATTAATGAGGGAAATTCTGGGCCAAGAAAGACGCCCGTTAGCGCGTAAGGCACAGTAAAAGCCAAGCCAGAGAAAATCGCAAAAGGCAAAATATCTAACCCTTCGGTCCAGCTTTTGTTTTTACCGAAAAAGCGCGTCAACATCATCGCCATTAATACTGGCATCAATGTACCGACTATCGCATGGGTGATGGCGACACTGGCGGTGATTTGCTGTAAATACACATCCCAACTTGAACCGTTGCTGATCAGCGTTTCGGTGATGTTGTGCGTATCTAACCCCTTGTTCACCCCAACAATAATGGGCGTACCCACTGCGCCGAAAGAGACAGGAGTGGATTGGATCATCATCCCCATCAATACGGCAGCCAACGCCGGAAAGCCAATCGCAACCAGCAACGGAGCCGCGATAGCCGCCGGTGTACCAAAACCAGAAGCGCCTTCAATAAAAGAGCCAAAACACCACGCAATGATAATGGCTTGCACACGGCGATCAGCCGAAACATCCGTAAAACCGTTACGAATGGTGGTGATAGCACCAGTGTGTTTTAAGGTGTTGAGTAGGAAGATTGCGCCAAACACAATCCAGAGCACGGAAATCGTGATACCGAACCCTTGCAAAACAGAAGCGAGCACGCGGTTTGCCGACATATCCCAAAATGTGAGGGCGATGGCCACAGTTAATGCAAAGGCCACGGGCATCGCCTTTTTCGCAGGCCAGTTGAGCCCGACTAAAAGAATCGCTGCTACCACAATGGGGGAGAAGGCCACTAGTGCCAGTAAGGTTTCGTTCATTGGATACTTCCTCGTAAAGTGTGCTCTTCGTACTAACTCTAAATAGTAGGATAGTTGAAGAGCAGACATCCTGTGGGGCTACAGACCTTTCGGCCACGTCGGGTAGCTAAATTATTATATTTGTGATGTTTTTGTTAATTCGGAGTGAATTTACTCCTTTATTTTTTATGGATATAGGGAAATAATGAAAATAATTAATTCCAAAATTGACATAATAAGATGCGAGCAGACGACCTAATATTGTTTTCACAAGTGATGGAACTGGGAAGTTTTAGTAAAGTAGCAGAACAGAATAGCCTTACAAATTCAGTAGTTAGTAAAAGAATGGCGCGTTTAGAAGAAGAGTTAGGCGTGCAGCTATTATATCGAACTACGCGTAAATTAACTCTGACTGAAGCAGGCAAGGCACTCTTACAGGGTGCGAAAAATGTGAAGCTTGCCACTCAAGAAGCCGTCGATGCGGTGGCTGGGTTTGGTGAAAATGTCAGCGGCCACATCAAAATGTCGGTACCCACTATATCAGGCGATCTAATATTGGCCGACGCGGTTGCGGAATTTTGCAATTTACACCCCGGCTTAACGGTGGACATGTCGCTTGATAACCGTTTTGTTGATTTAGTAGAAGGAGGTTTTGACCTAGTGATCCGCACTGGTTATTTGGAAGATTCAAGCTTAATTGCGCGGCATATTTTAGACTCACAGTGGGTTGTGTGCGCTTCTCCCTCTTATATTGCGAAAAATGGAAAACCGTTAAAACCGGAAGATTTAGTCAACCACAACTGCTTTCAATATGCCTACCAAACCACAGGCGCTAGCGAGTGGGAATTTAAAGGTCGCAAAGGAAACTACATTGTCACAGTGTCGGGCTGCTTCTCTACGGATAATGCCACGGCACTGAGAAAAGCGGCTTTAGGCGGCCACGGCATTGCTTATGTACCGCGCTGTTTGGTTTATCATGATTTTCGGAACGGCCAGTTAGTGGATGTTTTCCCGGAACAAGTGGGCAAAAAATTGGGTATATATGCCGTGTATCCCTTTACTCGCCAACCCCCGAATAAAGTTCGCTTGCTGATAGAGCACATCCGCGCCCACTATTTGACTATTTCACACTATTTTTGAGTGTGACTTATGTAAAGCATGTCTTCGGTCTGTATACCGTTCTGTTCCTCCCCCTTTTAGGGGGAGGTTAGGAGCTGTCTCTTATACACAAATCCCCAAGCCTCTGCTTGGGGATTTTTTTGAACTAATTTTATGTTTCATGATCTGATCATCTAAGCAATAACAAGGATGATTAGAATGACTTATATAGAACCAACCCTCTGGGCACAAAAGCAATTTGGTCAAGCTCACCTCAATGACCCAAGACGTACTCAAAGACTCGTTGCCCTAGCAGCCTCTCTGGCCGAGCAACCTGGCGTACCGGTCTCGAAACTCATCATCTCCCCTGCTGATATGGAAGGGGCTTATCGCTTTATTCGTAATGAGCAAATCAAAGCAGAAGATATCGCTGAAGCGGGCTTTCATGTCACAGCGCAAGAGGCTTTAGAGCAACAAACACTTCTTGCATTAGAAGATACGACTTCTCTAAGTTACTCCCATCGCAGCATACAAGATGAACTTGGGCACTCCAATCAAGGCAATCGAAATCGAGCTATGTTCATACACTCGACCTTACTTTTTGCTCCCGAAACTCAAGTGGTTGTTGGCTTAATTGAACAACAACGCTGGACTCGAGATATTGAAAAGCGTGGACAAGGACACCAGTACGCCACTCGACCATACAAAGAGAAAGAAAGCTATAAATGGGAGCAAGCTTCTCGCCATGTCGCAGAGCGACTTGGCGAGAAAATCTCAGATGTTATTTCTGTGTGCGATAGAGAAGCCGACCTATTTGAATACCTCACTTACAAGCAAGAGCAACAACAGCGATTCCTCGTTCGCTCAATGCAAAGTCGCTGTATAAAAG